>NZ_CAXSQB010000027.1:0-7552 GCF_964239415.1 Clostridium sp. ATCC BAA-442
GCGTCCAGCGCCGGGGCGGAGGCCGCCAGGGCCAGCAGGCCGTCTATGTCCACGCTTTTCTCCGCCTGGGCGGCCAGGGCGGAGAGCTTCTCCCGCAGCCCCGCCACCTCGGCGGCGGTGACCAGCCCCAGGTGGCGGCTCTCCAGGGCGCAGCCGGGCAGATTGGGCAGATAGCCGTACACGGTTACGCCGGTCTCCCCCTCGATGGCCTCCTTGAGCCGGGGGTAGAGCATGGGGGACACCCGGTTGAGAATCACGCCCCGGATGCCGCTGTCCGGCCGGAAATCCCTCATTCCCTTCACCGCGGCGGCGGCGGTGAGGGCCCGCCCCCGGCCGTCCAGCACCAGCACCGCCGGGGTGCCGGTGGCCCGGGCCAGGTCATAGGCGCTGGCGTCGGCGCTCAGGCCGATGCCGTCATAGTAGCCCATGACCCCCTCGATGAGGGCCAAGCCGCTGCCCCGGCTGTTTTTCTCCAGCAGGTAGCGGGCGGTGTCCCGGCCCAGGAAGAAGAGATCCAGGTTGCGGCTTTTGGCCCCGATGATCTCGCTGTGAAACATGGGGTCGATATAGTCCGGGCCGCACTTGAAGGCCACCGGCCCGGCCCCCCGGTTGACCAGGGTCTGGAGAAGGGCGCAGGTGACGGTGGTCTTGCCGCCCCCGCTGGCGGGGGCGCAGAGGAGCAGACGGGGCGCGCTCATGCCCGGCCCTCCCCGGAGAAGATCCAAACCGGGTTCTGGGCGTCCATCAGGTGGTAGCGCCCGGCGGGCCGGGTGCGGGTGACGGCCACCTGCACCATGTCCGCCCCCTCCAGCCCGGCAAAGCACCGGGCGGCCTCCCCCACCGTCTCCAGGGTGACGGCGGTGCACACCACCCGGGCGGCGGGGTTCTTGCGGAAGATCACGTTCAAAATGTCCTCCAGACTGCCCGAGGTGCCCCCCAGGAAGACCCGGTCGGGGGCGGGGAGCGCCTCCAGCGCCTCCGGCGCGGTGCCCGCCACCACCTCCAGGTTGGCGGCGTGGAAGCGGGCCTTGTTCTCCGCCAGCAGGGCCAGGGCCTCCTCCTTTTTCTCCACGGCGTACACCCGGCCGGCGGGACAGGAGAGGGCGCACTCCACCGACACCGAGCCGGTGCCCGCCCCCACGTCCCACACCACATGGTGCGCCTCCAAGCGAAGCTTGGACAGGGCCAGCGCGCGCACCTCCTCCTTGGTCATGGGCACGTCCCCCCGGAGGAAGGCCCCGTCGGGCAGGCCGGAGCCGTTCCACGGCCGCACCACCGGATCGGGGTTGACCGCCAGCAGGACGGAGAGGTCGGCAAAGGTCTCCCCCGCCAGTTCCGCCGCCGTGCCGGTGACGATGCGCTCGTCGGCGTAGCTCAGCCGCTCGCCCACGGAGACGCGCACCTGTCCCAGCCCCCGCTCGGCCAGGGCCCGGCAGATGTCCTCCGCCTTGGTGGCCCCGCCGGTAAGGGCGAAGACCTTGGCGCTGCGCTGGATCTCCCCCACCGCGTTGTGGCTGCGGCCGTGGGCGCTGACCAGCCTGGCGTCCTGCCAGGTGGTCTGGAGCCTGGCGCAGAAGTAGGACAGGGAGGAGATACCGGGGATGGTGATCACCTCGTGGTTCCCCAGCAGGGGCCACAGCCCCTTGGCCCCGCTGTAAAATCCGGTGTCGCCGGAGAGGAGCACCCCCACCGGCCCCCGGGGGGCCTTGTCCACGTACGCGGCGATGTCCGCCGCGGCGATGAGGGGGACGCAGTCGTGCTCCGCCCCCCAGGGCTCCAGCAGGCGGGGGGCGCCCACCAGCACCGGGCTGTCCCCGATGGCCTCCAGGGCCTGGCCGGTCAGGGTGGCCGGGTTGCCCATGCCTACGCCGATGAGATAGACCTTCATGCGTTCTCCTCCTCCATAAGCTTCTTCTGAATTTCCTCCAGGGTCAGGCCGGTCTCCCGGCTGGGGCGCTCCACCACCAGCAGGGCGCAGCCCGCCTCCCGGGCGGCCTCCGCCTTTTCCCGGAAGCCGCCATACCCCCCTGTGTCCTTGGTCACCAGGGTCTGAATGTGATACTGCCGCAGCAGGGCCACGTTCAGCTCCCTGGAGAACGGCCCCTGCATGCAGATGATGTTTTTCGGGGGAAAGCCCAGGGTCAGGCACCGCTCCAGGGAGTCCGCCATGGGCAGCACCCGGGGATAGCACCGCTCTGCCAGTCCGGGGCGGGCAAAGTGGTGCAGCTCCTTGCTGCCGGTGGTGAGCAGCACATGACCGGGCATCTGCTCCAGCATGTCCGCCGCCCCGGCCATGTCCTTTGCCCTGCGGCAAAGCTCCCCGCCGTCGGACTGCCGCACCAGCCGGAGGACGGGCAGGCCCGCCGCCTCCGCCGCGGCCCGGATGTGCTCCGTCACCTCCACGGCGTAGGGGTGGGTGGCGTCCACCGCCAGGGAGTATCCCCCGGCCCCCATGAGCGCCTCCATCTCCCCGCTGTCCATCCGGCCCACATGGGCCTCCGCCCCGGCCGGGAGGAGGGTCTCGCCGTACTCGGTAGCCACGCAGACGGTGTGTGGGATGCCCCGGGCCACCATCCACTCCGCCAGCGCCCGGCCCTCTCCGGTGCCGCCGAACAGCAATACCTTATTCATGCGCCTTCCTCCCCCTGTGCTGTTTTCAGGCCCGCCTTCGCCGGGCGTATTTCCTTATTCCCCCCGCTGGAGATAGCCCCGGGGGGTCACCATCTTTCCGCCGATCACCTTGGTCTGGCTGTTGCCGACGAACACGGTGGTGAACATGTCCACCTGGGTGTCCCTCAGCTCGCCCAGGGTGAGGAGTGCCGCCTCCTCCCCCGCCCGGCCGATGTTGCGGACGGTGCCGCACACGGTGGCGGGATCTTTCCCGGCGGAGAGCAGGATGTCGCAGGCCCGCTGGAGGTAGTCCGGCCGGCTGTGGCTGGCGGGGTTGTAGAGGCAGAGCACGAAGTCCGCCTGGGCCGCGGCGGTCAGCCGGGCCGTAATCTTCTCCCACGGGGTGAGCAGATCGGACAGGGACACCACCGCGAAGTCGTGGGTCAGGGGGGCGCCCAGCACGGCCGCGCCGCCGCAGGCGGCGGTGATGCCGGGCACCACCTCGATCTCGATGGGGTCATACTCCTGGGCCACCTCGTAGATGAGGCCCGCCATGCCGTACACGCCGGAGTCGCCGGAGCACACCACCGCCACGTCCTTGCCGGTGCGGGCGGCCTCCACCGCCGCCCGGCAGCGGTCTACCTCCCGGCGCATGCCGGTGGACAGGGTCTCCTTCTGGGGAAAATCCGCCCGCACCAGATCGATGTAGGCGGTGTAGCCCACGATCAGGTCGCAGGCCTCCAGGGCCGCCCGGGCGCGGCCGGTGAGATCCGCGCCGCCGCCGGGGCCAAGCCCGATTACCGTTACTTTCATAGCATATCCTTTCTCGCCACCGCCGCGGTGACGCCGTTGTTTGCCTGTTTGGGGACGATAATCCGCCCGCCGGCGGCAGCCGATACCCAGAATCAGGCTCCTGGGCACCAGACGCAGGGTGCGGGGGAAGGGTCCCTCCCCCGTCCGGTCGGTGATCCACACCCCCAGCTCCGCCGGGCCTGTGGTGAGGCCCTCCGGGCAGGGGTGGCCGAAGTCACTGGCAAAGCCCACCGGCCTTCCCTCCAGCAGGGCGGCGGACACCTCCTTGGCCAGAACCCGGTCTGTGATGGCCATGCCCCGCTCCCGGGCCCACACGTCCACGGCGAACAGACCGTTGACGTCGGTGGCGGTGGACACCGCCGCCTGTCCGCCGGTGAGGGCGGCCACCCTCCGGGCCAGCTCGTTGGCGCCCCCCACGTGCCCGGAGAGGAGGGGGACCACAAACCGCCCCGCCTCGTCCACACTGACCACGGCGGGGTCGGAAAACTTGTCCCGCACATGGGGGGCGATGGCCCGCACAGCGATCCCCGCCGCCCCCACAAATACCAGGGCATCCGCCCGCGCCCAGGCCCAGGCCGTCCACCCCTCCAGGGAGGAGTAGGCCTCCGCCACCGCCTCGGGGGCGAAGCGGGCCGGGACGTGGAGGGTGCCCCCCAGGGCATCTGCCAGGCTGCGGCCCAGCGCCGCCCCCCGGCGGGTAAAGGCGATGACCGCTGTGGTCACTTGCTGGCCTCCCGGAACTCGTGGGTAAAGGTGGGGTCGTAGAGCTTTGACCGCTCGTAATCATCCCCCAGGAAATGACCGATTGTAATCAGCGCCGTCTTGGTGACCCGGTTCTCCCGGGCGGTCCTGGCCAGGGTGGAGACGGTGCAGCGGTACACCCGCTGCTCCGGCCAGGTGGCCTTGTAGACGATGGCCGCCGGGGTGTCGGGGGCATAGCCCCCCGCCGCCAGCTCCTGTTCCACATCCTCCAGCAGGCCGGTGGACAGGAACAGCACCATGGTGCAGCCGTGGGAGGCCATCTTGCGCAGCTCCTCCCCCTCGGGCACGGGGGTGCGGCCCGCCATGCGGGTGATGATAACCGACTGTGATACCTCGGGCAGTGTATACTCCGCGCAAAGGGCGGCGGCCGCGCCGGAGAAGGAGGACACACCGGGGGTCACGTCGTAGCCGACGCCCAGCTTGTCCAGCTCGTCCATCTGCTCCCGGATGGCGCCGTAGAGGGAGGGGTCGCCGGTGTGGAGCCGGACGGTCATGCCGCCCCGGGCCTCGGTGTCCTTCATGACCTCGATAACCTGCTCCAGGGTCATGGACGCGCTGTCGTACACCGCGCAGCTCTCCTTCTTGTAGTTCAGCAGGGCGGGGTTGACCAGGGAGCCGGCGTAGATGATCACGTCGGCCTCCCCCAGCAGTTTCGCCCCCCGCACCGTGATCAGATCCTCCGCTCCGGGGCCCGCGCCGATAAAATGTACCATGGTTTTAACCTCCTATGCCCGGTGGAGGGCCAGCAGGCCCTCCGCGCCGGGTGTCTTTCCTAAAATTCCGTACTGGTTGGAGAAGAAAATGCCCTCGATGGCCAGCTCCGGCCCCGCCCGCCGTTTGAGCTGAGCGTCCAGCTCCCCGGCGATGGAGTCCATCACCGGCTCCAGCAGGCCGGCCCCCCTCAGTAGCTCCACCCCCGCGTCGGTGGTGGGGCTGTCAAACAGGGCCTTTACCAGCGCCCGGTCTCCCCCCGCCAGGGCGGCGTGGGCGGCCAGGGTCTCCCGCCGGGCGTCGGCCACCTTGGAGTGGGTGTTCATGCACCCGGCGGACACCTTGATGAGCTTGCCCAGGTGGCCCACCAGCAGCACCGAGCGGAAGCCCGCCCCGGCGGCGTGGTCGATGGCCGCGCCGATATAATTGCTGCATGTGCACCAGCGGGCCAGGCTGAGGCCCAGCTTCTCCCGGGCGAAGGCCTCGCCGTAGTTGCCGGGGGTGACCACAATGTCCCGCGCCCCGGCGGCCCTCTGCTGATCCATCTCCAGGTAGAGGGAGTCCAGCAGGGCGGCCTCGCTCATGGGGCGGACGATGCCGCTGGTGCCCAGGATGGAGATGCCCCCCTCGATGCCCAGCCGGGGGTTGAAGGTGCGCCCCGCCAGGGCCTCCCCCGTGGGGACGGAGATCACCGCCCGCAGCCCGCCGGCGTAGCCCGCCCGGGCCGCGGCGGCCTCCAGCTGCTCTTGGATCATGCGGCGGGGGGTGGAGTTGATGGCCGCCTCCCCCACCGGCTGGTCGAGACCGGGCCGGGTCACCCGGCCCCCCCCCTGGCCGCCGTCAATGACAATCCCGGGCTCGGCGCTGCGCTCCACCCGGGCGCAGATGAGCGCCCCGTCGGTCACGTCGGGATCGTCGCCGCCGTCCTTGCGCACCGCGCAGGCGGCCCAGCCTTCCCCGGCGGCGTGCTCCAGCAACTCCGCCTCCACCCGCACCCCCGCCGGGGTGTCGATGTGCACGGCGGGCAGCGCCGCCCCCTCCAGCAGCAGGGCGGCGGCCCCGGCGGCAGCAGCCGCCGCGCAGGTGCCGGTGGTATAGCCGCAGCGCAGCCGCTCCCGCCCCACCGGGATATAGAGCTCCAATTTCCCCATGTGTGTCCCCCTTTCGACGCAAAAAGGCCCTCCTCGCGGTTGAGGAGGGCCCTAATCCCAGGGTACACCGCACCTCTCCACCTCAGAGCTACGCAACTGCCACTCTGCAGCGGGTCTCCTGGCTTGCGCTTCCTCCTCCGGCGCGCCTTCTCAGCCCCGCTGGGCCAATGGCTTGTGCACCTTCGTCCGCGCTTACAGTAGAGGTAAGACTGCGCCGGAGTTCCACCGGCTTCCCCGTTCTGCGGCACCGCCGCAACTGCATGTGCATTGAATTCTCTGCCATTATAGCAGTATGAGGGAAAAAAGTAAAGGCAGGGTTTCAAAATTACCCGCGGGAAACTGCCAGCAAAAAGCGGAGCCCCGCCGTCAGCAGGGAGGCCCCCAGGCCGGTGTAGAACACGGCGATGAAGCCCTCCGGCGCCAGTCCGCTGGCCCGCAGGCCGATGCCGAAGGCCATCATAAATACCATGATCAAAAATGATTTCCCATCAAAAAACTGCCAGAACCACTTCCGCTCCGAGCCATACCCCCGTATGCGCGCGGTGTGCCGCTGAACCAGCCTTCCGAACACCATGCCCTGAAACAGCCCGAAGACCAGCGCAGAGAGCGCCAGATTCCACAGGGTTACATGTCCGGGGTAAGCCAGCAGCCCGATGCGCAGGATGTTGAAGCCTGCCGCCCCCCACACCAGCCCCGCCAGCAAAAGCAATGTTTCTTTTTTTACCATGGTAAGTTCCTCCTCATTATGAACATTGTTCATTTTATGTGCAAAACAGGGCGCGGGTTCCCGCGCCCGTCTCAGCGGTAGAGCAGCCTGCGGAGCACCTGCTCCAGCCCCTCACAGTTGTCCGCGCCCCGGCTCATCTGCCCCAGCAGGCTGTCCAGCACGAAAGCGGCAAGCTGCTCCCTGGAAAAGGAAGCATCAAAGGCGGACGGCCGCACCGCACAGTCCGCCTCCAGCGCCTCCAGCAGCGTCTGGCGGACGCGCCCGAGGGCCTCCTCCATGGTTCGCCGGCCCGCGCTCCGCCCCTCGGGCAGGAAGCCCGCCGCATGTCCCTGGAAAAAGCCCGGGTATTCCCCGGCCCCGCTCTGAATGCGGTGGAACAGCCAGTGGACGTAGGCCGCAAAGCCGTCCCGGGGCGCCTCCCCCTCCGGCGCGGACAGAATCTGCATCCAGATCTCCTCCACCGTTGCGGCCAGCAGCTCCGTCTTGCCGGAAAAATAGTTGTAGACCGAGCCCACGGAGACCCGGGCCTCGGCCGCCACCGCGCGGATGCTCAGCCCGTCCAGCCCCTGCCGCCGGGCGACCGTCCGGCTGGCCGCCAGAAGCGCCTGCCGGGAGGTGACCACGGTATTCATGCGCACACGCCTCCCCCCATTCTGAACCTTGTTCATTTTAACAGATCACGCCCGTTTGTCAACGGTATAAAACTTCATGCGCACAGGGCGTGCCATGAAAAGATGCGGCGGCCCGGCGCCAGGCCGCCCTGCTGTTGCATAAAAAG
>NZ_CAXSQB010000027.1:7562-14853 GCF_964239415.1 Clostridium sp. ATCC BAA-442
CCGCAGGCAGAACCTGCGGCGGGCGTACAGATGATGCAAAGGGACGGCCGGCGCTTACAGATAGCTCTTGAGCTTCTCCACCATGTCGGTGTGCTCCCAGGGCAGATCCACGTCGGCGCGGCCGAAGTGGCCATAGGCGGCAGTCTGCTCGTAGATGGGGCGGCGGAGATCCAGGTGCTCGATGATCTTGGCCGGGCGCATGTCGAAGCAATCGTTGACGATGGCGGAGAGCTTCTCCTCGTCCAGCACGCCGGTGCCGTAGGTGTCCACCAGAACGGAGACGGGGTGGGCCACGCCGATGGCGTAGGCCAACTCAATCTGGCACTTGCGGCACAGGCCGGCGGCCACCAGGTTCTTGGCGATGTAGCGGGCCATGTAGGCGGCGGAGCGGTCCACCTTGGTGGGGTCCTTGCCGGAGAAGCAGCCGCCGCCGTGGGCCGCGGAGCCGCCATAGGTGTCCACGATGATCTTGCGTCCGGTCAGGCCGGTGTCGCCCACGGGGCCACCCACCACAAAGCGGCCGGTGGGGTTGACATAGAACTTGGTGTCCTTGGTGATGTACTGGGCGGGGATAATGGGCTTGATGATCTCCTCCACCACGGCCTCCCGCAGCTCCTTCAGGGCGATGTCGGGGTCGTGTTGGGTGGACACCACGATGGCGGGGCAGGAGAGCACCTTGCCGTCGTCGCCGTACTCCACGGTGACCTGGCTCTTGCCGTCGGGGCGCAGCCAGGAGAGCTTCCCGCTCTTGCGCACGTCGGTGAGCTGGCGGGCCAGCTTGTGGGCCAGGTCGATGGGAGCGGGCATCAGCACATCCGTCTCGTCGCAGGCGTAGCCGAACATCATGCCCTGGTCGCCGGCGCCGATACGGTCGGCCTCGTCGGTGCCGCCCTCCTGGAGCTCAAAGGACTGGTTGACGCCCATGGCGATGTCGGGGGACTGCTCGTCGATGGCGGTCATCACCGCGCAGGAGCGGTAGTCGAAGCCGTAGGCCGGGTCGGTGTAGCCGATGCGCTCCACGGTGCGGCGGACGATGGAGGGGATGTCGGTGTAGTGCTTGGTGGTGATCTCGCCCATCACGGTGACAATACCGGTGGTGGTGAAGGTCTCACAGGCCACGTGGGCATTGGGATCGTGGGCCAGAATGTCGTCCAGGACGGCATCGGAGATCTGGTCGCAGACTTTGTCGGGGTGGCCCTCGGTGACGGACTCCGAGGTAAACAGACGCTTTGCCATAATGTAGTTCCTTCCTTTCTCACTCGGGCACGAAAAACGCGCCCCGCCGGATGGCGGAGCGCGTGGTGCTCATCCATCCTCATCTTTCGATTTCCTCGCCGGATTTGGCACCTTGCATTGCAGGTTGCCGGGTTTCATCGGGCCGTTCCCTCCACCACTCTCGATAAGGCTATTCAATTGACTGTAGCTATTCTATCGACTTTTTTCCCGATATGCAATAGACAAAACAGGGGCTTTGTATAGCGCCGGCGGGGGCGCCGTTGTGCAAGCCGCCGGATTTACGCAGGGGGACGCCGTCACGCCTTCCAGCCGTTGAGGTACTCCTCCTGCTCGGGGGTGAGGGCGTCGATGGACAGGCCCATGGCGGCCAGCTTGACCCGGCCGATGGCGTCGTCGATCTCGGCGGGCACCTGATAGACCTTCTTCTCCAGGCCGTCCCGGTGCCTGACCAGCCACTCTAGGGCCAGGGCCTGGACGGAGAAGGACATGTCCATAATCTCGGCGGGGTGGCCGTTGCCGGCGGCCAAGTTGACCAGCCGCCCCTCACCGATGACGTTGAGCACCCGGCCGTCGGGCAGGGTGAAGCCCTCGATGTTGTCCCGGCGCAGCTCCCGTTTGACCGCCATGGCCGCCAGGCCCGCCACGTCCACCTCGCAGTCGAAGTGGCCGGCGTTGGTGAGGATGGCGTTGTGCTTCATCACCGCGAAGTGCTTCGGGGTGATGACGTCCTTGCAGCCGGTGACGGTGACGAAGATGTCGCCGTACCTGGCGGCCTCGTCCATGGGCATGACCCGGAAGCCGTTCATGGTGGCGTCCAGGGCCTTGAAGGGATCCACCTCGGTGACGATGACGCTGGCCCCCATGCCGGCGGCCCGCATGGCCACCCCCTTGCCGCACCAGCCGTACCCGGCCACCACCACGGTCTTGCCCGCCACCACCAGGTTGGCGGTGTGCATGATGGCGTCCCAAACAGACTGGCCGGTGCCGTACTTATTGTCATAGTAGTGCTTGGCCTTGGCGTCGTTGACGGCCATCATGGGGCAGGGCAGGATGCCCTCCCGCTCCCGGGCCTTGAGGCGCAGGATGCCGGTGGTGGTCTCCTCGCAGCCGCCGATGAGGTGCTCGCCCAGGTCGGCGCACTTGCCGCCCAGCAGGTGGATCAAATCGCCGCCGTCATCCACCACCAGATGGGGCTTGAACTTGAGGGTCTCGATGAGGAGGTTCTCATACTCCTCCCCCATGGCGCCGTGAATGCCGAAGGTCTCCACGCCCATGTCGGCCAGTCCGGCGGCCACGTCGTCCTGGGTGGACAGGGGGTTGGAGCCGGTGAGGCGCACCTCCGCCCCGCCCTTGGCGAGCACATAGCCCAGGTTGGCGGTCTTGGCCTCCAGGTGGACGGACACCGCCACCCGCAGGCCGGCGAAGGGCTGCTCCCGCTCGAAGCGGGCCTCAATGCCGCCCAGGGCGGGCATGAAGTCCCGCACCCAGTTGATCTTCCGGCGGCCGGCCGGGGCCAGGTTCTGATCCTTTACAATACTCATGCTGTTCCTCCTTGCGGGGCGGCCGCCGAGGGGCTGGGTCCGTCCCAGAAATCCAATGTCAGAAGGGGCTTGCTCCTGCGGAACTCCTGCACACGCCGGTGAATGGCCTCCAGCTGCTCCAGGCTGGCCGGCTGCTCCGGTCCGTAGGCCGGGCAGGTGAAAAACCAGCAGAATTTGGCTCCGGTGGCAATAACCCGGTCATAATAGAGTTCGGTGGCCACCCGCTCTGCGTTCTCCGCTGTGCAGCGGCAGGCCACGCCGAAGGGCAGCTTGTACCGCCGCAGCAGGGCCGTGGCCCGTGTGGCGTCGGCGCCGTCCTCGTCCACCTGAATGGCGGGGAACAGGTTGCGCACCCGCAACAGATCCGCGCACAGCTCGCCGGTGATGAACCGGGGCGGCGTGAAAGCGGCGAACACGCAGTCGGTGTGCTTGTTGCACAGGGCAATGGTCTCCTGCTCCCGGGCCAGAGGGTTGCCGCCGCTGAAGATAAAGAGATGGCAGCCCCGCCCCTTCCGGGCCTCAATCTCCTCGTCCAGGCTGTCGAACTCCATATAGGGCCGCACGCCGTAGATGGACGCGCCGCAGCCGCGGCAGCCCATCTCGCAGGGAAAGGAGGGGTCGATGATCACCGCCCAGGGGGCGCGGCCGTTCCCCAGTTCCCCCGCCGCGTTGCGGCTGGGCCAGTCCATCAGCCCGGCGTGAATCACAAAGTTCTCAAAAATCTTTTTCAGCACCCGGCTGTCGATATCGGTATACATGCTCTTGATGAGGCGGTGCCAGTTGTTGCCGGGGTCACTCATGGCCCTGTGAAACAGCTCCCGGTAGGGTGAGGCCAGCCGCTCCCCCGTGTATTTATCCAACCAGTCCATCAGCTTGGGAAGGTTGGCGTCCGGGTCCCGCTCCAGGTAGTCCAGGGCCTTGGAGATGCCGAAGGCCCTGAGTCTGGCCGGCAAGCTCATGAATCTGCACGCTCCTTTCCCACGGACAATTTTTATAATTGTATCATAATGCATCCATCGCCGCAACGCCATAGACAAAACTGCGGTTCCTGTTGGAATTTCAGACACAATGGCAAGAGTGTCTAACAGCCGGCGTTGACAAGCCCCGCAGTTCCGGGATATACTGAACTGATTTCATCTCAGATTTTCTAGGAGTGAGCGCCATGCGCACCGGACTCATCACCTTTCATTTCGCCCACCACTACGGGGCACAGCTCCAGGCACTTGCCACCATGCGGGCCATCCAGTCCCTGGGGCACGACTGCGAGATCATCGACTACCGCCTGCCCCACACCACCCGCACCAACCAGCTTTTCAAAAAGAGCGGCGGCGTGCGCGGCATGGCCTCCGACGCCCATACCGCCCTCCACTACGGGGCGTTCCAGCGCCGCTTCCGGCGCTTCGAGGCCTTTGTGGCCGAGGAGATGGCCCTCTCCCCCCGGCGGTACACCGCCTTTGAGCAGCTCCGGGCCGACCCGCCCGCTTACGACGTGTATGTGGCGGGCAGCGACCAGATCTGGAACCCCTATATCTTCCAGGACAAGCAGTTTGACCCCTCCTTCCTGCTGGGCTTCGTCCGGGAGGGCCGCCGCATCGCCTACGCCCCCAGCCTGGGCGTGCCCGAGCTGCCGGAGGACAAGGCGGAGGAGCTGCGCCGCTTTCTGACTCCCTTCTCCGCCCTGTCCGTGCGGGAAAAGCGGGGGCAGGTTCTGCTGCGGGAGGCTGCCGGGCGGGACGCCCGGGTGGTGCTGGACCCCACCCTCCTCCTCACCGGCGAGGACTGGGGAGAGCTGGCTGCGGCCCCCAAACGGCAGGGGCCCTATATCCTGTGCTACTTTGTCTCCGACCCCGGCGAGGCGGCCCCCTACGCTTTGGCCCTATCGGCGCGCACCGGTTGGCCCATCGTGCAGCTCGCGGGGGCCCGGCGGAAGATCGACGGGGCGGCCGAGCTGGTCTTTGACGCCGGCCCCCGGGAGTTTTTGGGCCTGTTCCGGCACGCCTCCGCCGTGGTGACCAACTCCTTCCACGGGGCGGCCTTCTCCCTCCAGTTCCAGAAGGACTTCTTCACCTCCATGTCCCCCAGGGAGCGGGCGGAGCCCACCTTCTCCCGCATCTACAGCCTGCTCTCCCGGCTGGGCTGCGCCGACCGCATCCTGGGCCTGGACACCACCGCCCCGGTGGACGCCCCCATAGACTACGGCGCGGTGTACGAGAAGCTGGCGGTCGCCCGGGCCGACTCCCTGTCCTATCTGGGGGCCGCCATCGAGGGCGCCCCCCTGCCCGCAGAGGAGCCGGAGCCCCAGGCCGCCCCCCGTCCGGTGCTGTGCAGGGCGGAGGACTGCACCGGCTGCACCGCCTGTGCGTCGGTTTGCCCCGTGGGCGCTATCTCCATGCGGCCGGATCACGAGGGCTTTCTCCGGCCCGTGGTCGGGGAGAACTGCATTCTGTGCCGCAAATGCGAGGGGGTGTGCCCCATCCTCCGGCCCCAGGTGCCCGGCCCCGCCCCGGCGGCGGCCCACGCGGTCTGGAATCACGACGAGGCCGAGCGGGCGGTCAGCTCCTCGGGCGGCTTCTTCTCCCTGCTGGCCCGGCACGTGCTGGAGCAGGGGGGCGCGGTGTTCGGCGCGGCGCTGGACGAGGGCATGACCGCCCGCCACGTGTGCGCCCGCACGGTGGAGGAGCTGGCCCCCATGCGGGGCTCCAAGTACGTCCAAAGCGATCTGGGCGGCAGCTTTTCCCAGGTCAAGGCGCTGCTGGAGGAGGGGACGGCGGTGCTCTTCTCCGGCGTACCCTGCCAGGTGGACGGGCTCAAACGCTACTTGGGGAAGGACTACCCCAACCTGCTCACCTGTGATCTGGTGTGCCACGGGGTGCCCTCCCCGGCGGTCTTCCGGGCTTACCTGGACGGCCTGGAGGCCCCCCACGGCTCCAAGGTTGTCTCGGTGCGCTTCAAGGACAAGTCCCACGGCTGGTCTCACCCCTGGTTCACCGCTCAGTTTGCCGATGGGAGCGTCTATACCGAGGACTTCAACCGCACCGGCTACGGCCGGGGCTTCGGGATGCAGCTCTTCCTGCGCCCCGCCTGCGCCCGGTGCCGGTACACCTCCACCAGCCGCCCCGCCGACTTCACCCTGGCCGACTACTGGGGCCTGGACGAGAAGCTGGCCCTGCCGGTGGAGCGGGACAAGGGCGTTTCCATGGTGCTGGTGAACTCCGCCCGGGGACAGGTGGTCTTCGACGCCCTCTCCCCCCGGTTCGGCCAGATGGAGCGCCCCCTGGCCGAGGCGGTGGCGGGCAATCCCCGGCTGGCCTCCCCCCTGAAGGCCAACCCCCGCCGGGCCGCCTTCTTTGCCGCCTTCGCGGCCCTGCCCTTCGCCGAGGTGGAAAAGCGCTTTCTGGCCCTCCCCTCCCTGCCCTACCGGGCGGCGGCCAAGGCGCTCACCCCGGCCATGAAGGAAAAAATCCGCAAGCTGCTGAAATAACGGCGGCGAAATGTTTACAATTTATTCGGGAATTTTTCCCGGCCGTCTGGTACACTACTTTGTACGTCACAACGGGGCGGGCATTCCGCCCAACGGGAGGTAACTTTACTTGAGTGCAATTCAACGCTGGCTGGATCGGTTCTGCTACAAGCACCCCCGGTTCGGCATACCCAACCTGATGTTGGTCATTGTGGTCGGCAATGTGCTTGTCTGGCTGATGGATCAGTTCAGCTACGGCGTGTCCCTGTCCGCCCTGCTCGCCTTCTCGCCGTACTACATTCTGCACGGACAGATCTGGCGCATCATCACCTTTGTCTTTGTCCCGCTGGACAGCAACCTCTTCTTCCTGGCCGTCTCTCTTTACTTTTACTATATGATCGGCTCAGTGCTGGAGCGGGAGTGGGGTACCGCTAAGTTCAATGTGTTCTATGGCCTGGGTGTCCTGCTCAACGTGGTGGTCGGTTTCCTGCTCTACGCAGTCACCGCCCCTCTCTATCCCTCCCATCTGCTCCCGCTTCTCACCACCGCCAGCATGACCTACGTGAACCTCTCCCTGTTCTTTGCCTTCGCCACCCTGTATCCAAACATGCAGGTGCTTCTTTTCTTCATCATCCCCATTAAGATCAAGTGGCTGGCGTGGATCGACGCCGCCCTGTTCGGCTGGAGCGTCCTCAGCAGCCTCTTCGGCGTCTTTACCTCCGGCCTGGCCGCCCTCCCCGGCGTCATCATCCCCCTGGTTGCCATTCTGAACTACTTTATCTTCTTCTGGGACAATTTCCTCCAGCTCTTCGGCCGGGTCAAATACCAGACCTCCCGCCAGACCGTCAACTTCAAGAAGGCCACCAAGCAGGCCCAGCAGCAGAAGGGTTATATCCACAAGTGCGCCGTCTGCGGCAAGACCGACACCGACTACCCCAACGAGGAATTCCGTTACTGCTCCAAGTGCAACGGCTATTACTGCTACTGTTCCGAGCACATCCACAACCACGTTCACATACAATAAAAAAGCAGCGCGGCGGGCGGCCTTCAGGCC
>NZ_CAXSQB010000027.1:14863-29435 GCF_964239415.1 Clostridium sp. ATCC BAA-442
CCCCCCCCCCCCCCGCGTTTTTGTAACCGGGCTGCGGTGGTTTCCCACCCCATATTCTGTTATAATTAATTGAATAGATACTATTTGTTATTAAAAAAGGAGGTCTCATATGAATCGGCTCATAGCCTGCACCCTGGCCCTGCTGGTGGTGCTGCTCACACCGGCCTCCGCCAACTCGGCTCCTACCCGTCTGGGCGGTTCGGGCGGTTCCGCCCTGACGGTGGACGAGGGCTGCCCTGTCACTGTCACCGCCGAGCAGCTCACCTTTGATGTCAGCGGAGCGGGAGACTCAAATGGCCTGACCGCCCAGGTGGAAGCCGTCTATCAGATGGAGAATCCCACAGAAAATCCCCTTTCCGTCCAGATGAGCTTTTACCTGGAAGAGCACCGGGGACATATGGACTCTCTGGTGGATGTGGACAGTGCCGTGTCCTCCATCACTGCCGACGGCCAGAGTCTCCCCTTCACCATCCAAGAGGTAGAGACAGAGGACGCGGCTGTTGACCGCTTTGCCCTGACCTATACAGTGGAGTTTCCCGCCTGGGGAACCCGTGAGGTGGCAGTAGCCTATCTCAGCAGCAGCTACGGTCTTCGGGAGGGCACCACTTACTGGACGCAGGAATTCACCTACCTGCTCTCCCCCGCCAGGCACTGGGCGGAGTTTGGCTCTCTGGACATCATAATTCGCACCCCGGAGCCTGTACCTT
The DNA here is from genome assembly GCF_964239415.1 of Clostridium sp. ATCC BAA-442. Classification (NCBI taxonomy): domain Bacteria; kingdom Bacillati; phylum Bacillota; class Clostridia; order Eubacteriales; family Clostridiaceae; genus Clostridium; species Clostridium sp. ATCC BAA-442. Next base: position 15,571 of record NZ_CAXSQB010000027.1, read on the forward strand.
ACATCGTCCGCTCCTCCCTCCCCCTTCGTGAGGCGGAAGAGCGGTGCTACACCGCCCACTTCGACAGTCTGCCCGACGGGGAGCTTACCTTCACCCTCTATCCACGCCTCTCCATCACCCTGGCCGACCGGCTTCACGCCGTGCTGACCTCCTATCAGTTCACCTTCGCGTTTTTCCTTCTCATTCTGCCTCTGACTCTCCTGGCACTTCCGGCCCTCTTGATCTTCCTACTTCAGCGCCGGAGCCGTCGTCAGCCCTGACGCTCCTTCACCACCGGGCTGCGAGTCCACTCCAGCCCGCAGGGCCGGGCTGTGGGGAAGCACAGGCCGAACAGATCTGTGCGGCGGGCCTCCGCTTCAAAGAGGGCGCGGGCGGCCCCATCCAGAGCCCTGGCCTGGGCGGGCTTGACCACCACCGGAAGGGCACAGGTCTCTTTCATGCGGCGCAGCAGCTCCCGCCCCCGGCCGCTGAGGCCCAGCACCCGTACATAGGGCGCCGCCGGGGGCCGCTCCGCCGCCCGCAGCCCCAGGAAGGCGGCCAGGGCCAGCCGCCGCAGCCGGGCGTGGGGGTAGCGCTTGGTCTTGGCCCGGGCATAAAAGTCCTCCAGGCTGTCCGCCGCCCGGGCGGAACACGCCAGCCGGGCGGGCAGGCCCTCCGCCGCCCCGCCGGCGGGGAGGGCGGCCCAGTCCGCCTCGTCCATCGTGCGCAGGCGGGCCAGCACCGCCCGGTCGATGTGCGCCATGGACGCCGCCTCCCCGCTCCAGGGAGCGGGGAGATAGGGGTCCGCCTCCGCCGCCCGTCCGGCCCGGAGGAGGGCCCGCAGCTCCGAGGCGGAGGCGAAGCCCCCGGCCGCCGGGCCGTCGTGGGCCGCCCCCCGCCGGGGGATGGTCAGGGCCTCCATGCCAGGGGGCAGGGCCCGCAGATACTCCACCCCCAGGTTGTCGTTTGGGCTGGCCAGGCAGTCGGCCCCCACCGCCGCCTGCCGGGCCGCCGGGAAGGACAACCCACGGGCCAGCCCGGCCCGCAGCCGCTCCGGGTAGTCCAGGCCGTCCAGGGCCGCCGCCGCCGCCCGCAGGGGCGCCAGTTCTCCCGTCTCACTGCCGAAGGAGAGCACGTCCACCACCCCCGTGGCGGCCAGCAGGCCCACCGCCCCCCGGGCGAAAGCCTCCGCCGAGGCCATGGCCCAGGGGGTGGGCAACTCCAGCACCAGGTCGGCCCCGCCGGAGAGGGCCAGGGCCGCCCGGCTCCATTTGTCCGTGAGGGCGCACTCTCCCCGCTGGACCCAGTGGCCGCTCATGACGCATATCACCGCCGTGTCCGCCCCCAGGGTCCGCCGCGTCCGGGCGATGTGCCAGGCGTGTCCCCGGTGGAAGGGGTTGTATTCTGCGACGATTCCGGCTGTGGCCATGGGCTGAACCTCCAAACGCAAGAGTAAAATTTTTCTCTCTTTCAAGCAAAATATGGGTTGTCCTTTGGGAAAAAAGGGGCTAAAATAAAATATGTATGTGCTCTTATTCTACTACGGGAATATCCGGCTCACAAGCCATAGTTTAACGTAAGGAGAGAAGATTTCATGAAAGTTCTGGTCATCAACGCAGGCAGCTCCTCCCTCAAGTATCAGCTCATGGACCCCGCCACCCGTGAGGTGTTCGCCAAGGGGCTGTGCGAGCGCATCGGCATCGACGGCCGCCTGACTCACAAGGTGCCCGCCAAGGACGCCAAGTATGAGTTCGAGATCCCCATGCCCACCCACTCCGAGGCCATTCAGGCTGTGCTGGACGCCCTGCTGGACGCCGGGCACGGCGTGATCAAGAGCGCCTCTGAGATCGACGCGGTGGGCCACCGCGTGGTCCACGGCGGCGAGAAGTTCGCCTCCTCCGTGCGCATTACCGACGAGGTTATGGCCGCTCTGGAAGAGTGCATCCCCCTGGCCCCCCTCCACAATCCCGCCAACATCACCGGCATCAAGGCCTGCGAGAAGGTCATGCCCGGTGTGCCCATGGTGGGTGTGTTCGACACCGCTTTCCACCAGACCATGCCCGCCAAGAGCTATATCTACGCCCTGCCCTATGAGTTCTATGAGCAGGACAAGGTCCGCCGCTACGGCTTCCACGGCACCTCCCACCGCTATGTCTCCGCCCGCGCTGCCGCCATGCTGGGCAAGCCCATTGAGGAGCTGAAAATCATCACCTGCCACCTGGGCAACGGCTCCTCCGTGGCCGCCGTGGATGGCGGCAAGAGCGTGGACACCTCCATGGGCTTCACCCCCCTGGCCGGCGTTCCCATGGGCACCCGCGCCGGTGATCTGGACGCCGGCATCCTGGAGTACCTGATGGGCAAGCACGGCTACGACATGAAGGAAATGATGACCATCCTCAACAAGAAGTCCGGCGTGCTGGGCATCTCCGGCGTGTCTTCCGACTTCCGCGACCTGGAGAACGCCGCCAAGGAGGGCAACCAGCGGGCTGAGCTGGCCCTGGAGGCCTTCCAGTACAGTGTTAAGAAGCTGGTGGGCGCTTATGCCGCCGCCATGGGAGGGGTGGACGCCATCGTGTTTACCGCCGGTGTGGGTGAGAACGACGCCGCTACCCGCATGGCCGTGGCCTCCGGCCTGGAGTTCATGGGAGTAAAAATGGATGCCGAGGCCAACAACGTCCGTGGCAAGGAGACCGTCATCTCCTCCGCCGACTCCAAGGTGAAGGTGCTGCTCATCCCCACCGATGAGGAGCTCATGATCGCCATGGACACTGCCGAGATCGTTGGCAAGTAAGACCTGACAACAGCGCATCCCGGAGCTGGTACCAGCTCCGGGATGCGTTTTTTTATCTTCTCACGCCTGCGGCGTGTTGTTGTTTGTCTGCCCCCACAGCCGGGGAGCAGTATGCAGGGAAGCCGGTGATTCGAACGCGCCCCGGATAGCATTTCTCCTCCCGCGCATTCCCGGTCTATCGCCTTGCCTGTCTGGTACCTTGGCTGTAAAAATAAGATACCACCTTTTTCCCATTCAGAGTTGGATAAAGTATAACAGGCCTGTGAACGTTTTGTGAAATCTCCGCCCTCCGGCGCTCTTCCATTTATACCCTTATCCCACATGACAAATATTTAACAATAAGGTTGTGGAAACTGACGATATCAGTATTTTGACCTCTCTTCTTTATGGAACACTCCGCCAAAATTTCCCCACCTCTTTTTGCTATATTGCACAAATCTGCGCACTTACCACACTGTTTCTACTTACTTTTTGGTTATTTGCTTACCGAATTGTGGGGATTGAAAGATAGCCTGCAAACCGTTAAATTATAGTCCGCAAAGGATGCCGGGCTGTGTTCCGGCAAAATCTATCACAGAGAGAAGAGGGAAACGTATGGCAAAACCAACCAAGGATAACCGCAAGTCCGTAGTCGACTTCGGCGTGGGCTGGGTCGTCATCATCTACTGCCTGCTGATGTTCTTCCTGTACGTCGGCATGTGCAACGACGGCGCCAACATCACCGCCCCCAATGTGGCCTACCGCCTGGGACTGGAGCAGGGCGACATCATGAACATGAACTCCCTGGCCGGTCTGGTGGGTGTCGTGTTCTTCATCATTGCCGGCCAGGTCAACCGGAAGATCGGCGCGCGCATGACCTCCGGTATCTGCTGCATCATCTCCGGCATCGCTTACATCCTGGCCTGCAACGCCCCCAGCATCGTTATCTACACCGTCTGCATGTGCTTCGTGTACGGCGGCATCATGTCCGCCGGCTATGTGGCGGGCGGCACCCTGGTGGCCTCCTGGTTCCCCAAAAAGAAGGGCGTGGTTATGGGCTATACCACCATGGGCCACAACTTCGCCTCCGCTTTCTATGTGCAGCTGGTAGCCATTCTGATCGCCCCTACCGTGGCGGGCACCACCAATATCGGCGAGAACTTTTCCACCGGCATCGTCCCCATCGGCATCGCCGCCATTGTTCTGGGCATTCTGGGTATGATCTTCATCCGCAACGAGCCCTGGGAGCGTGGCATCAACCCCGACAACGTCTCCGACGAGATCTATCAGAAGGAGTATGACACCAAGGACGCCGTCGAGGGGGACGGCGGGTGGACCACCGGCAAACTGCTGGCCACCAAGGAGCTCTGGCTGGCGGCCATTACCACCGGCTTTTTCCAGATCTGCTCTGTGGGCGTCATGAGCCAGTTGGTTATCCGCAACACTCAGCTCGGCTTCTCTCAGCAGGCCGCTATGAACGTCATGACCATTCTGGCCCTGGGCGGCGTGGTTGGCTCCTGGCTGGTTGGCGTCATTGACGACGCTATCGGCACCAAGAAGACCATGGTCATGTTCGGTATCTGGTATGCTATCGCCCTGCTGCTCAACTTCACCGCTGTGGATTCCGTGACCCCGCTGGTCTACGTGTCCCTGTTCATGATTGCCATGGGCATCGGCGGCTCCGCCAACTTCACCACCTCCCTGCCCACCTCCATCTTTGGCCGCCAGGGCTTCGACAAGGTGAACAGTGTCATCTTCCCCATCCAGGGTGCAGTCACTGCCCTGTGCTTCCTGGTCAACGGCGTGGTGCAGAAGATTACCGGCGGCCAGATCCGCATGGCCTACCTGGTGTTCGCCGGCGTGGCCCTGGTGAACGTGCTCCTGGTGCTGATGGTCAACGAGCACAAGTACAACCGCGACTGGATGGCGGCCCACAAGAAGTAAGCTGCACCGCTTCTGAGCCTCTCCCAAAAAAAGCTGTCCCCGCAGCCGCGGGGACAGCTTTTTCGTTGCGCCCCATGCCCCATTCTGCTATACTGATCTTATCTGAGTGAAACGAGGTGGCGGCATGGCGGAAGAAAATGGCCTGGTGCAGATCTATTATGGAGACGGCAAGGGTAAGACCACAGCGGCCTTCGGGCTGGCCTTCCGGTGTGCGGGCTGGGGGCGGCGGGTGGTGATCGCCCAGTTCCTCAAAAGCAGCCCCTGCGGGGAGCTGACGGCGGCGGAGCGGTTTCCCACCCTCACCGTCCTGCGCAGCAAGGGCATCCACAAGTTCACCTTCCAGATGAACGACGAGGAGAAGGCCGTGGTGGCCCGGAACTGCCGGAAGCTGTTCCAGGAGGCCGTTGCCCTGGCCCGGGCGGAGGATGCCCGCCTGCTGGTGCTGGACGAAGTGATCGACGCCCTCCGGGGCTTCCTGCCCCAGGAGGAACTCTGCGCCTTTCTGGACGAGCGGCCCGCGAGCCTGGAGGTTGTGCTCACCGGCCACAGCCTGCCGGAGGCGCTGGAGCGCCGGGCAGACTACATCACCCACATGGTCAAAGAGAAGCACCCCTACGACCGGGGCGTAACCGCCCGCAGGGAGATCGAATTTTAACCCGGCAGCCCCCGGAGTGAACTCCGGGGGCTGCTTTTTATTACGCGCAAAAGCGGTGCTTGCCGATGGTCTTGATGAGGGGGCGGCTCCAGATCCACGCACTGGTGGCCGTGTCCGGGTTAAAATAGTAGATGGCTCCGCCGCTGGGATCGGCTCCGTTGAGCGCATCTTGGGCCGCCCGGTAGGCCGAGTCGGCCACCGGCTCGTTGAACTGCCCGTCCACCATGCAGGTAAAGGCCCCCGGCTGGTACACCACCCCGGCGATGGTGTTGGGGAAGGAGGGGTGCTCCACCCGGTTGAGGATCACCGCCCCCACCGCCACCTGGCCGCTGTAGGGCTCGCCCCGGGCCTCGGCAGAGATCACCCTGGCCAGCAGCGCCGCGCTGTTCTGCTGGCTGCTGCTCCCCCCGCCTCCAGAGGACATGCCCAGCGCCTTGAGGGTGGCCGGCCCGGCGATGCCATCGGCGGTCAGGCCGTTCTTCCGCTGAAAGTATTTGACCGCCTGGGCCGTCTGACTGCCGTAGATGCCATCCACCGCGCCGTCATAGTAGCCCCAATTTTTCAGCTTGGTCTGGATGATCCGCACCTGCTCACCGCTGGAGCCCTGCCGGTAGGTGGCCGCCTCGGCCTGCTGGGCCAGGGAGATCACCGCAATATTCACCACAAACAAAAGGGCCAGCGCCCACGCCAGCCGCCGCTTCTGCGTCATGCCTTCGCCTCCATTCCTGGCAATAGTGTACGGCGGCAAACGGGCGGATATGAGCGGCAATTCTTTCCGGCCGCCGGAATAGGTATTCTAAAAAGCGGCCATACTGGAAGAAAACAGGAAAGGATGTGTCCCGGTTGGTGAAAGGTGTGTCCAGGCAGGTCATCGTGGTCAAAGCGCCTGACCCCCGCTTTTTTGAGCAGGCGATTTTTATTTTGAAGGAGGACGCCTTCGGCAGAGGCGTGACGGCGGACGATGTGCTTCAGGAAGCCCGCCGGGTGGCTGACGGGTATATCCGCCGCAACTCCCGCTGGAGCCGCCTGTGGCGGCATATCCCCGCCCCCGCCTACGTGGCCGCCGGCGCCCTGGGGGCTACGGTATGCTGGTGCGTGGCCCTGGTGCTGTAGAAATAGGCCGCCCCCGAGCAAATGGCTCCGGGGGGGGCGGTTCCGTTTGATTTTTGTGCTGGTCAGCGGGCGATGATGACGCGGATGCGCCCGCCGGCGCTCTCGTCCTTGTCGTACCAGCCGGTGAGGGAGTAGTCCCCTCCGCTGATGCGGGCCAGGCTGGAGAGCTGATACTCCCCGCCCTCATAGACGTACACCGCCACATTGTCTGAGAGAGTGTACTTCTGGTTGTTGGTGCCCACGGCGGTGCTGCCGCTGACGCTGTCCAGCTTGCGCTCGGACAGGTTATACAGCCGCTCGACGGCGTTGGGGCCCTCCATTTTGATCTGGCAGGGACCTACCTTCAGATTGTAGATGGCGTTGGTAGAGCCAAAGGTGAGCTTCTGGCCGCCCACGTCGTAGGTATAGGAGGAGGAAATGCCCATCATGGTGCCCAGATCCAATTCCTCCACGCTGGTAATGACGCCGTACTGGTGAAGGTCGCCGGTCACGTCGTTGAGGATCAGATGGCTGATCTCCCCCTGGGCGTTGAGGGCATAGAAGCGGACCATATTGCCGTCAAACTTCACGCCCTTCAGGCGGTCGGGATAGATGCGGATGGGGGTACAGCTCTCGTAGGTGTCCAGAATCTGCACGTCGTCAGCCAGGGGGTAGGTGCCCAGCTTAGTGCCGTCGTTGCTCATCTTGCCGGTCAGGGTGGAGGTGGTCAGGCACTTGACCTCGATGGTGTCGCCGTCGGTATTCACCCGCACCAGATCGCCCTCGTCCAGGCTCTTATTGTCGGTCTGATAGCGGTAGGAGCCGCCGTCGGTACCGGCCACGGTGACGGTGCGGGCGTTGTAGGTGCCGCCCTTTCCGTCGTCGTAAGAGGTGCTCTCCACCTTGGTGACGACGCCGTAGATGAGGTTGTCGGCCGCCACGGCCTCGCCCACTGCCGCCACGCCGCCGCTGCGGCCCAGCAGCAGGGTCACGCTGTCGCCAATCTGGTAGCCGCCCAGGTCGGAGAGGGCATAGGCGGCGGAGGTGGTCTCAATGGTGTAGCTCTTGCCCGCCACGGTGACGGAGGTGGGGCTAGTGACCGAGGGAGAAGCCGCCTCATAGGTGCCGGTGATCTTGTCGGAGTAGGCCCACAGGGTATGCATGGACTCCGACCAGTACACCACGTCCTGATTCTGCACCGCGGCCAGGCTGCTCTTGGAGCCGTTGCGGTAGACCGTGGCGCTGCCGGCGTCGAAGGGCACGCTGGACTGCCAGCCAGCGGCGGCCACCACGGGGCCCTCCATAGCGGAGTTGATGAGATCCACCCGGTCCAGCTCCCCGGCGGCATTCACCAGGCTGAGGGTGGGCTCCAGCACGTTCAGGTAGTAGGAGCCCTCCTTGTTTTTGGTGATCATCAGGTTGTAGAACAGGTACAGGGCGTCCCGGCGGGTCATGGCGCTGTCCTGTCCGGCGGTGACGCCCTCGTTGAGCTTGAGGGCCCGGTACTGGGCCATCTGGCCGGAGGGCCAGACGCCGGTGAAGTCACTGTCCTGGTAGCCCAGCAGGCGCAGGACGATGGTCACGCCCTCGGCCAGCGTAATGGAACGGCCGGGGTTGAAGTTGCCGTGCAGATCGCCCTGCACCAGCCCCAGATCCACCGCCGCCTTGATATAGGGAGCGGCCCAGTGGCTCTGAGGCACGTCGGGGTAGGGCTTGACGGACACCGTGTCGCCTACGGCGTCCCGGCTGGTGGAGGCGGCCACCGCCAGCTTGGTGAACTCGGCCCTGGTAACGGTGGCGCCCAGGTTCAGGTTACCACTCTCGTCGCCCACCATAATGTCCAGGGCGGCCAGCACCTGGGCGGCCTCCTCCTCGGCCGGCGCGGGGGCCAAGGCCGCCGGAGCCAGCCCCAGCACCAGCACCACGGCCAGCAGGCCGGCTAACAGTCGTTGTTTCATTGCTTTTCTCCTTCTCATGCTCGTGAAAATGGAAACGGCGGGCCGGCGGGAGCGCCGGCCCCTGCCTATTATCATATACCATCCGCGCCGGTTCGGCAAGGGCGGGCCGGCGTACCGTCAATCATAGCGCAGCGCGTCAATGGGGTTCAGCTTTGCGGCCTTGTTGGCGGGCAGGTAGCCGAAGAGAATACCGATGCCCACGCTGACGCCGAAGGACACCGCAATGCCTCCGGCGCTGGGTACGGCGGAGAAGCCCTCCGCACCGGCCATCACAACGCCCACCAGGGCGGTAAAGACGTTGGCCAGCACCACGCCCAGAATAATGCCGATGACGCCGCCGATGGCGGAGGTGGTACCCGCCTCGATGATAAACTGGCTGCGGATATCCCGGCCCTTGGCGCCCAGGGACTTGCGGATGCCGATCTCCCGGGTGCGCTCGGTAACCGACACCAGCATGATGTTCATAATGCCGATGCCGCCCACCACCAGGGAGATGGCGGCGATGACCACCAGAATGGTCATGAGCACCCCCAGCATGGAGTCCATCATGTCCATCATCTCCGCGGAGGTCATGACCATGTAGGCGTTCTCATCCTGGTAGATGCGGAACAGCAGGCTCTCCACCACGCCCTTGGCGGCGGAAGAGGTCTCCTTGGTGGTGCTGGTGACCAGGTACATCTTCATGCCCATACCCCCGCTGGCAGCGTTGAGCTGCTCCACCATACCATAGGGCAGGTAAATGAGGTCATCCCCGCTGCCCTCGGTGGAGTCGGCCTTCTGTGCCAGGGTGCCGATGATCTTGTAGGGAATGCCCCCCACGGTCAGGGTCTGGCCCAGGCCGTCCCCGCCGAACATATCCTCGTTGAGGTAGCTGCCGATGACGCACACCTTCTGGTCCCGCTCCACGTCCACATAACTGAGGAAGCGCCCCTCCTCAAGCTGGTCACCGCTGGCCGTCTGGCCCTTTTCGGCGTTGTAAAAGGTCTCACTGACGCCGTACACGCTGGTGTGGTCGTATTCGTCGGCGCCGTGGCGCACGGTGGTGGAGGCGCTGAGGTAGGGGCTGACGGAGTCAATGTACTGGGGGTACTTCTCCGCCAGGGCGTACATGTCGTCCGGCTCCACCTCCCGGTTTCCGCCGTAAGAGTAGATGGCCACCTGAATGAGATTGACACCAATCTGCTCAAACTGGGAGTTCATATACTGCTGCATGCCATTGCCCAGGGAGACGATGACGATGACGGCCGCCACGCCGATAATGATGCCCAGCATGGTCAGCAGGGCGCGGACCTTGCTGACCATCAGGCTCTTGAGGGCCAGGCGGAAGGATTGGCTCACATTCACAGCGCGCCCACCTCCTCGTCCAGCTCCGGCTGTACCACGGCCTTTGGGTCGTGGGCATCACCGTCATAGATGATCCTTCCGTCCTGTAGGCGCACAATGCGCTTGGCCTTGACGGCGATGGAGTTGTCGTGGGTGATGAGCACCACGGTATCCCCCTCGGCGTTGAGCTTCTGGAGGAAGCCCAGCACCTCCCGGCCGGTGCGGGAGTCCAGGGCGCCGGTGGGCTCGTCGGCCAGGATCACCGAGGGGTTGCCCGCCAGCGCCCGGGCGATGGACACCCGCTGCTGCTGGCCGCCGGAGAGCTGGCTGGGCAGGTTTTTGCACTTGTCCGCCAGCCCCACCCGCTCCAGAGAGCGGATGGCCCGCTCATGGCGTTCGGCAGCGGACACTCCGGCGTAGAGGAGGGGCAGCTCCACGTTCTCCAGCACGTTGAGCTTGGGAATCAGATTGTACTGCTGGAAGATGAAGCCCAGCATCTTGTTGCGGATTTCGGCCTGCTGGTCGTCGTCCATGGTGGACACGTCCACGCCGCCCAGATGGTAGGTGCCGGAGGTGGGCACGTCCAGACAGCCGATGATGTTCATGGCGGTGGACTTACCGGAGCCGGAGGAGCCCACGATGGCCACGAACTCCCCGGGGTCCACCGTCAGGGAGATGCCGTCCAGGGCGTGGACGGTCTCCTCGCCCATCTGGTAAATCTTGTAGACGTCCTTGAGTTCAATGAGGTGTTCCATGGCTTAACCCATCCCCATCGCACTCATGAGGCTGGAGCCCTGGGGGCTCAGCGCCAGCACCACTTCGCCCTCCTCCAGGCCGTCCACGATCTCGATGTACTCGTCGTCATTGCGGCCCAGGGTCACCTGGCGCTCCTCGGCGGCGGAGAGATCCTTGATGACGCCGTTTTCATCCAGGCAGCCCTCCTTGGCCACCAGCACAGTGTTACCCCGCTCCACCGCCTCCACCGGCAGGGCGAGCACGCTGCCCACCTCCTCCACGATAATCTTGGCGGAGACGTTCATGCCGGGGTAGAGCGCCTCGGGGGAGCCCTCCACCTTCACGGTAACGGGATAGCTGGTGTGGCCGCTGGTGGTGGTGCCGTTGATGTTGATCTTATCCACCACGCCGGTGAAGCTCTGGTCGTCCAGTGCGCCGGCAGTGATCTCCACCTTCTGGCCCACCTGGATCTTGCTGATGTCCTTCTCATCCACGTCCATGTCAAAGGTGAGCTCGGAGCGGTCATAGATGATGGCCGGGTAGGTGACGGAAGCGCCGGAATTGGACAGACCGCTGATGTTGTCGCCCACATCCAGGTTCTTCTCGATCACCTCGCCGTCGATGGTGGAGGTAATGGTGTAGTCCTCCAGCTTCTCCTGGGCGTTCTTCAGGGAGAGCTGGGCGTTTTCCAGAGCGATGCGGGCATTCTCAATCTGGGTCTCCAGGTCGGCCTCAGAGATAACGCCGATCACCTGGCCCTTGGACACCCGGTCACCCTCCTTGACATTGAGCACGTCCAGATCGCCGGCGGCCTTGGCCGTGATCTGGGAGGAGGAGGCATAAGTAAAGCTGCTGCCGGAGGCGCAGGCCGCCCCTCCCACGGAGGCGGTTCCCTGGCTGGTTTCAGACAGGACGCCGGGGTTGTTGACCAAGATGGTCACCTGGCGGACCAGGGTGCCGCCGGGTCCCACCTCGTCGGTGGCGGCGATGGACTCCACCGTTCCGCTCACCGTCTCGGCGGTGCCGTTCACGGTGACGGTCGCGGCCTGACCCACATAGAAGCCCGACGCATCGGCGGAGTGGAAGGGCACCTTCAGCTTCATGTGATCCCGGTCCAGCACGTCGGCGATGACGGTGCCGACGGTGACGCTGTCCCCGCGGTCCACGTGCAGCTCGGTGATCACACCGGCGTCGTCGGCCTTCACATTGCGGTCCTTCTGATTGTCGCTCTGGGTCTTCAGCAGGTCGTTGAGGGCCAGTTGGGCGGACTGGACGTTGAGCTGGAGCTGCTCGATGTTGTTCTCCACGTCGCTGGCGTCGATGCGGAAGAGCACGTCGCCCTTGTGGACGGTCTGCCCCTCCTCAAAGGGGGCCTCCAGAATCTCGCCGCTGACCAGCGTGGTCACCTTGTAGGACTGGATGGGCTCGATGGTGCCGGTGCCCGAGACGGCCACCGTCATGTCGTGCATCGCGGCGGTGTAGGGCAGGTACGCGCTGCTGAGCACCTGGGTTCCCGCACTCATGCAGCGGGAGAGCGCCAGCACCAGCAGCGCCGCGATCACCAAGAGGATGACCAGCCGCTTGACCCACTTCCGCTTCTTCTTCGGGGGCGTGAGCTGCGGGCTTTTCTTCCCCGGCCCCTCCGGAGGGGCGACCGTCGTTTCTGGCTTAACTTGGGTTGCTTCCATAGTGGTTTCTCCTTTTCTTTGCTATGCTTCTTCGCGGCGGACCGCCTTGGAGGCCGCGCCCCGCCGAAGGATGCCAAATATACGCATCAGACGGGCCCGCGCGCCCGCCGGATCGCCCGAGGTTCCGGCCGCTACCAGTGTACCGGCTACGGCGGAGACCAGCAAGTGGAAGATATCGGAAAGGTCGGTCTCCGTGCGCAGATCCAGTCGGGACAGGTCCACCCTGTCCCGCAGGCGAGCCAGGCTCGCCTCAGGCCCCTCCCGGTTCAGCAGGACCCCGGGCTGCATCTGCCGGTTGCAGCGGAGTATGTCCGCCATCTCGCGGTATTTCCCGTCCCCCCAGTGGGCCTGAATGTGGTCAAACAGATCCAGGAAGGCGGCAAAGAGGTCCCCCTCCCGCTGCTCCAGCAGCTCCCCCATCCGGCGCTCCAGCAGTGCGCCATAGGAGTCCATCAGGTGGCCGAACAGCTCCTCCTTGTCGGTGAAGTACATGTAAAAGCTGCCCCGCGGGATGCCGGCGGACCGGATAATCCGGTTCACCGAGGCGCTCTCATAGGGAACGCGGGAGAACTCCTCCCTGGCAGCCCGAAGCAGGCGCTCCCGCTTCTCCGCCGGCAGATTGTAAAACGTCGCGCTGGGCATAGGGCACCTCCTCGCCTGACAAGCTGTCATAAGCTTAGACGACAAGTTGTCATATGTCAACGCCTCCGGCAAAAAATTCGCAGTTCGTTCATATTTTCCAGATAGGCTACCAGCATACCAGAATCCTATGTAAGACGCCATGAAGAGAAGATTAAAATTTTCTTAAATCGCCGTTCTCTTAATACACCCTGCACCCCGTGGAAGGTCAAGGGAAATTTTTTTGTTTTCCATGTATATCCAAGCCCAGGCCTGTCCACAATAGGCTCGGAGGTGCTAAACAGCATGAAAAAACCATTCTTAAAACGAATGGGCGACTTTCTGGAGGGCAAGGGCTTCTACATAGTCCTGTTCCTCTGCGTCGCCGCAATAGGAATTTCGGGCTATTATCTCTTTTCCTCTCTCACCCCGGATGAGCCGGACGCCCCCGTGGCGGGCACCGCCCAGATCACCGTCACCCCCTCTCCCCGGCCCACGCCGGTGGACGCGGGCCTCATGAACCGCCCGGCGGCCACCCCTGCGCCGGAGCACACCGTCCCCGCGTCCCCGGCTGTACCGGCGGCCACGCCCTCGGCGATGCCGTCAGCCACGCCCCAGCCCACTCCACAGGCCGCCCCCACCGTCTTTACCTGGCCGGTACAGGGAGATATTCTGACGGACTACAGCCTGGAGGTGCTCTCCTACAATCCCACCATGGACGACTGGCGCACCCACGACGGTCTGGACATCGCCTCCGCCGCCGGTACTGAGGTCAAGGCGGCCGCCGCGGGGACGGTCACCGCCGTCCTCCAGGACGCCATGATGGGCACCACCGTTGTGGTGGAGCACGGCGGCGGACTGACCAGCACTTACTCCAACCTGGCCTCCGTACCCACGGTGGCGGTGGGCGACACGGTTGGCGCCGGCTCCGTGCTGGGCTCGGTGGGCGGCACCGCCATCGCCGAGAGCGCCCTGGCCAGCCATCTGCACTTCAGCATGTCGCTGGACGGCTCCACTGTTGACCCCCTGGAATACCTGCCCAACTAAATTCTTTCCCTTCCTTTCCTCCCTGATATGCAGACGGCGCATGGCCTCAGCCATGC
>NZ_CAXSQB010000027.1:29445-41126 GCF_964239415.1 Clostridium sp. ATCC BAA-442
CCCCCCCCCCCCCCCCCCCCCCCCCCCCCCCCGTCTGCACTGTATTACTCCACATCCTCCGGGAAAAAGGCCCGGTAGGGCAGCACGCCTGCCAGCTCGATGAGCGTGTCGGAAAATCCGCCGCTGCCGTCAAACCCCATCCGGGGCGTTTTCAGCAGCTCGCCCGGCTCCGGCGGCCGGAGGGGCAGGGACACGATCGCCCGGGAGCCCCGCTCCTCCCGCTGCTCAAAGACGATGCTCCCCCCGTGGAGGGCGGCGATGCGGCGGGCCACCTTCAGTCCAAGACCCAGGCTGCCCGGCCGCTGAAGCAGCTCCCGCTCATCGGTTTCCGGGAGAAAACCCGGTCCGTTGTCCCACACGGTGAGGACCGCCCGCCCGCCCCGGCGGGCCAGGCGCAGGCCGGACTCTCCGCCCTCTCCCGCCGCGCGGACGGCGTTGGCGATCAGGTTGAGCAGCAGCCGCCGGAGCTGGGCCCCGTCTCCATGGGTGAGGAGGCTCCCTATCTCCTCCTCATAGGAAAAGCGGATGCCAGCCAGCGCCGTCAGGGGAGACACCTGCTCCCCCAGCTCCCGGCACAGCCCGGCCAGATCCAGCGTGCCCTCCCGCAGGGGGAGCTCTCCCTCAGGCAGTTCCAGATACTCAAGATTGCCCACCATACGAATCAACCGGTACAGGCTCTGGTGCAGAATGGCCAAATAGGGGTCGTACTGCGGCCCCGCCTTCTCCCGCACCACCGGCGTGAGCAACTGAATCGCTGCGGACAGGTTGTTCATCTGCTGACGGAGCTGCTCTACCAGGAGCGGTCCCAGATCCTCTCTCTTCTCATCCAAATGCCGCCGACCTCCTTTCCAGTCCTGCCATAGCTTGCGCAGGAATTCCGTAAAGTTGTAAGGGTATGATAACGTCAGTATAGCAAAATCCGACCCGCCGCTCAAGCAGAAATGTCGAATCATGTCGAAACCACCGCGTTTACCGATAGTGCCGGTGTAAATTTATACAGTTTCCCCAGTAAGTTTTCTGTTTTCCCCCTTTTCATTCGGCGCGGATTCGTTTATAATGGAGGCGCGCAATTGGAAATCATTTAAGAATCAAATTAGAACGAAGGAGCGATTCATTATGAGCATTAAAGTTGGCATTAATGGCTTTGGCCGGATCGGCCGTCTGGTGTTCCGCGCGGGTATCTCCCGTTCCGACATCGAGTTCGTGGGTATCAACGATCCCTTCATGACCCCCGATTACATGGCCTACATGCTGCGTTATGATACCATGCACGGCCAGTTTGACGGCACCATTGAGTACACCGACGACGCCATCATCGTCAACGGCAAGACTGTGAAGTTCTTCGCCTGCATGGATCCCAAGGACATCCCCTGGGGCGAGGTGGGCGCCGAGTATGTCGTGGAGTCCACTGGCATGTTCCTGACCAAGGAGAAGGCCCAGGCCCACATCGACGCCGGCGCCAAGAAGGTGGTCATGTCCGCCCCCTCCAAGGACGACACCCCCATGTTCGTCATGGGCGTCAACCACGAGACCTATGACTCCAGCATGAACTTTGTCTCCAATGCCTCCTGCACCACCAACTGCCTGGCCCCCATCGCCAAGGTGCTGCACGACAACTGGGGCATTACCGACGGCCTGATGACCACCGTCCACTCCACCACCGCCACCCAGAAGACTGTGGACGGCCCCTCCAAGAAGGACTGGCGCGGCGGCCGCGCCGCCTCCGGCAACATCATCCCCTCCTCCACCGGCGCCGCCAAGGCCGTGGGCAAGGTCATCCCCTCCCTCAACGGCAAGCTGACCGGCATGTCCATGCGCGTGCCCACCCTGGATGTCTCCGTGGTGGACCTGACCGTCAACCTGGCCAAGCCCGCCAAGTACGACGAGATCTGCGCCGCCATGAAGAAGGCCAGCGAGGGTGAGCTGAAGGGCATCCTGGGCTACACCGAGGACGCCGTGGTGTCCTCCGACTTCCTGGGCGACACCCGCACCTCCATCTTCGACGCCACCGCCGGCATC
The DNA here is from genome assembly GCF_964239415.1 of Clostridium sp. ATCC BAA-442. Lineage (NCBI taxonomy): Bacteria > Bacillati > Bacillota > Clostridia > Eubacteriales > Clostridiaceae > Clostridium > Clostridium sp. ATCC BAA-442. Next base: position 31,465 of record NZ_CAXSQB010000027.1, read on the forward strand.
GCCCTGACCGACACCTTCGTGAAGGTCGTGTCCTGGTACGACAACGAGATCGGCTACTCCAACAAGGTGCTGGACCTCATCACCCATATGTATTCTGTGGACCACAAGTAAGTGAATCCAACCAAAGAGAGCGGAAGCCGGACGGCCTCCGCTCTCGTTTTCGTTCTGCCCACGGAGGCGGCCGCTCACACCTCCCGCACGTCCACATAGGCGGAGGTGGTGGCGTCCAGCACCGCCATATAGCCGCAGCGGAAGTCCAGCCAGTCTCCCACCTTTACCCGGCCTCCGCACCCCTCCACGTCCACAATCAGGTGGTCGGAGCTGGCGCCGATCATCTCCGCCCCCGGCAGGGTGGGGGTGAGGGCGGCCCAGGCCACATCCTGCTTGCCTGCGGCGCAGATGGCCCGCAGGTGGACCCCCCGGTCGGGGTATTCGGGCAGATCCCCCTTGCCGTCCCGGCCGTGCTCCCCGATGGGCACCGACGGCTTGCGGCGCAGCTCCACCACCTGGGCCTTGAAGTGGAAGGCGTCGGTGTGGTACCCCTCCAGAAAGCGCATGCCGGTGGTGTCCTCGCCGTAGAGCAGCCCCTCGCCCACCCGCAGGTGGTTGATGCCCGCGGGGAGCCGCCCCTCCTCCAGCAGCTTGAGCGTACAGGTGGAGCCGCCGGACAGGGTTTTGATATGGAAGCCGTACTTCTCATTGAGGAAGTCCCGCAACTCCACCAGGATCTGTGTGTTCTCCACCGAGGGCAGGATACTTCCGTAACACCCCACGTTGGTGCCCAGACCCACCAGCTCCACACCGGGACAGCCCAGAATCTGCCCCGCAATCTCCTCCAGCTGCTCCCGGCCGAACACCCCCTCCCGGAGATCCCCTACGTCCACCATGAGAATAATGGGGTGAATCTTCCCCTGCCGGACGGCCGCATCGGACACGGCGCGGATGACCTCAATCTGGCTCTGGAGGCTACAGTCAGCCCAGCGCACCACCTCCTCGGCCTCGTCAATGGCGGGTATGCGGATGAGCAGGTAGTGCAGGCCGGGTATGGCGGTCTTGGCGGCGATGATGTTTTTCAGGCGGCTGTCCGCGAAGCGGGTGACGCCGCCGGCCCGGGCCGCCCGGATCACCCCGGGGCGGGCGGAGAAGCCCTTGGTGACAAAGGCCAGCTCCACCCCCCGCAGGGCGCAGAAGGTGTGGAGCTTTCGGGCGTTCTCCTCGATTTTCCTGGTGTCAATCTCCAGTATGGGTGCGTACATGCTTTCCAACCCCCTTTGTAGCTACCAACAGTGTAACCCTCATTTTCCCTCTTGACAAGGGGAATTCCATATGTCATACTGTGTATGCTGAATATATACAGTATGACATCAAGAAGGTGTACCATGGACATCATCATCCGCAATTCCGGCGGCGTACCCATCTATGACCAGATCACCCGGCAGATGAAGGGCCTCATTCTCCGGGGAGAGCTGAAGGAGGGCGAGGCCCTGCCCTCCATGCGGCTGCTGGCCAAGGAGCTGCGCATTTCCGTCATCACCACCAAGCGGGCCTATGAGGAGCTGGAGCGGGAGGGCTTTCTCACCACTGTGCCGGGCAAGGGGTGCTTTGTGGCGCCCCAGAACCCGGAGCTGGTGCGGGAGGACACCCTCCGCCGGGCCGAGGAGCACCTGTCCCATGCGGTGGACGTCGCCAAGGCCGGCGGCGTCACCCTGGCCGAGCTCACCGAGACCCTCAACCTTCTGTATGGAGACGAAACACTATGAAAAACGCATTGGAAGTGTCCCATCTCACCAAGGACTACGGCTCCTTCAAGCTGGACGACGTGTCCTTCACCGTACCCGGCGGCACCATCATGGGCCTGATCGGGGAGAACGGCGCAGGCAAGTCCACCACCATCAAGTGCATCCTCAACCTGGTCCGCCGGGACGGCGGGGAGATCCAGGTGCTGGGCCTGGACAACCTGGCGGACGAGCGGGCGGTCAAGGCCCAGGTGGGGGTGGTGCTGGACGAGACCACCTTCCACGACGGCCTCTCCGCCCCCCAGGTGGGGAGCATTCTCGCCCGCCTCTACCCCGGCTGGGATGGAGCCCTGTACCAGCATTACCTGGAGAAATTCGGCCTCACCAGCAAAAAGCTGGTCAAGACCTTCTCCAAGGGCATGAAGATGAAGCTGTCCCTCGCGGCGGCCTTTGCCGCTAGGCCCCGCCTGCTGATCCTGGACGAGGCCACCTCCGGCCTCGACCCGGTGGTGCGGGACGAAATTTTGGACGAGTTCCTGGCGTTCATTCAGGACGAGGAGCACGCCATTCTCCTGTCCAGCCACATCACCAGCGATCTGGAGAAGGTGGCCGACTATGTGACCTACCTCCACAGGGGGCGGGTGGCGGTGTCGGGGGCCAAGGATGAGCTGCTGGACACCTACGGCAAGCTGGTGTGCGGCCGCTCCGAGCTGGAGCGGGTGGACCCCGCCCTGCTGGTGGGGGTGCGCTCCGGCCAGTTCGGCTGTGAGGCCCTGGTGAAAAACCGGCGGGCTTTCGCCCGGTTCCACCCCGAGCTGGCGGTGGAGCCGGTGTCGCTGGAGGATATTATGGTCTTTACCGTAAAGGGGGATGCCCGATGACCGGCCTCATCTACAAGGATTTTCTGGCCCTTAAGGGCCATCTGACTACCTACCTGGTCTTTTTCCTGGTCTACGGCGGCCTGTGCTTGTCGGGAGTGTTCACCGCCTCGGTGCTGTGCGGCATGGTGGTGCTCATGTCCCTGATCACCCCTATGACCACCGTCACCTCCGACGACGTGAGCCGCTGGAACCGCTTCGCCATCGCCACCCCGGCCTGCCGCCGGGGGGTGGTGACAGGCAAGTACCTGTTCACCCTGCTGGTGACCCTGGCCAGCACCGTGTTTGTCTCCCTGCTGCTGGTCGTGCTGGCCCTGGCCGGCGGGCTGGAGGAGTCCCTGTCCGAGCTGCTGCTGTCCGCCCTGGCCTGTGCGGGGATCGCCCTGATCATGAACGCGGTGGCGCTCCCCCTGCTGCTCAAGTTTGGGGCGGAGAAGGCCCGCATGGTGAGCATGGCGCTCTTTTTACTGGTCTTCGCCGGCTTCGCCCTGCTGGGCCTGGCGGCCGACCGGGGCCTCGCCCTCCCCGCGCCCCCGGCGTGGGTGCTCACCGCCCTGCCCGGCCTGCTTGCCATCCTGGCCGTGGGCGGCTTCGCCCTCTCCTACTGTATTGCCCAGGCCATCTATGCCCGAAAGGAGTTCTAAGCATGGCCGGACTGCTCTGCAAGGACTGGCTGCTGCTCCGGCGGCAGCTTTGGTACTATGCCCTCCTGCTGGGGCTTTATCTGACGCTCACTGCCGCCGGAGTGCTGGACGCCTCTTTTCTGTGCGGCCTGGCGGTTCTCTACGGCACCCTTCTCCCCACCACCTGCTTCAGCTATGACGAGGCTGTGCACTGGGAGCGGTACGCCGCCGCCACCCCCTCCGGACGGCGCGGGACGGTGGACGGCAAGTACCTGCTGGCCCTGCTGCTGGCCGCCCTCAGCGGCGGGATTTCCCTCTTCCTCACCGCCCTGATGGAGGGGCCGGAGAGCGCTCTGTCCCTGGCGGTGCTGGTCTGTACCGGCCTGGCCCTGGCGGTCAACGCCGTCAACCTGCCCCTTCTCCTGCTGTTGGGGGTGAGCCGCAGCCGGGCGGCCCTCTACTTTGTGTTCATCCTCTTCTTCGGCGGCGGCATGGCCCTGCTTTTGCTCTTCCAGCGGGGCCTTCTTCCCCCGCCCACCCCCGGCCTGGCCGCCGCCCTGCCCTGGCTGGTGACCGTCCTGTGCGCGGCGGCCTACGCCGCCTCCTGGTGCATCGCCCGGAAGATTTACTGTAAAAAGGAACTGTAGGGGCGTGGCCTGTCCCCGCCCGCCGGGTGTGCCACGCTACGGTCGGACGAGGAACTGCGTGCGGCCGCCAAGGGACACCCACCTGTAAGCCCCTGTCTGTCCCGTATCCAAAAACGTCCCCGGAGGGAATTCCCTCCGGGGACGTTTCTGCGTGGTTCAGGGCAGCTCGATAACCCAGTCGAGACTTTCATACAGGTGGTCGGCCCTGCCGCCGGCATCCTGAATTCTCTCCACAGCCACTCCGCCGATACACACTGCGTCCACCGGTTCCTCCATGCCCTCCGGCTTGATGGCCTCGAACCGCTCGGTGCCGTCCAGCTCATAGGCGCCTGTGATGTCGTGGCAGGGATAGCGCTCTCCCGATGCGCCGATAAAGGAGATGTCGAAGGGCCAGCCCCACCACTCTGTGCTGTCGAAGCTGGCGGATATGGCCGAGCCGTCCTCCGCCACCCAGATGGTCATATCCCCCTGGGGGAGCGTCCAAGTCTTCTGTACCGTGGGGGGCGTCTCCGCCGGCACCAGTCGGAGGGAGAACACTCCCCCCTGGACGCCCAGACCGCTGACATGGAGGGCGCAGTCCTCCGGCGGCGGGGCGGCCATCGTACAGCGAAGGCGGGTGGATGCAGTGGTCTGATAGCCCTGCTCCAGGCGGTAGCGGGGGTAGCCGCTCCCCTCCCCGGCATCCGCCACGCTGTAGGGAGTGATGGTGTGGACGGCATTGTGCAGCGGCTCCCCGTCCGCCGACAGGCCCAGCCGCAGCTCCACCGGAGAGGGCAACTGATCGGCAGGTAAACGGCTGCTCATGGTGAGTTCCAGTTCCAGCACCCCGCTGCGCAGGGTAGCATCCGCCTCGTAGGTCCAGTCCCCCTCCGTCCAGGTGACCGGCTCCTCCAGCACCCAGAGCTCCGCCTTGTCATCCGCCGTGGCGCCGATGCCTGCGAAATAGCGGCAGAGCTCCCCCACCCCGGCGGCCACGGCCCGGTAGTTCATCAGTCCCAGCACCAGCCCCGCGCAGGCCGCCGCGGCCGCCAGCCGCCTCAGGGGTGCCCGGCTCCGCCTGGGAGGCGTCAGCGCCTCCTCCGTGAGTATCAGCAGACCATCCCGGTCCAGTACCTCGTCCCAATCACAGTATCTCATTTGGTTCCCTCCCGTTCCCACAGGCCCAGCCCCTGCCGGGCCAGCAGCCGCTTCAGCTTCTTCCGCAGGCGGCTCACCCGGGCGTCCACCCCGTTGGGCGACAGCCCCAGTACGCTACCCAGCTCCGCAGAAGAGAGCCCGTAGACAAACCGCAGGGTGAACAGCCTCCGTTCCTCCCGGCTCAGCCCCTCCAGCACCCGGCGCAGTCCGTCCCGCACCGCAGCTCTCTCCGCGTGATCCGCCGCCGCCAGGCCAGAGTGTTCCTCCAGTGGCTCCTCCATCCGGGCGGCCAGGGCGCGGCGGCGGTCCTTTGCCCGGCTGCGCACCAGCACGCAAAGCCAGGTCTGCTTACTCCCCTGCGCGGGATCCCACGGCGCCCTGCCCTCTACAAAGGCCCAGACGGCGTCCTGGACGCACTCCTCCGCGTCCTCCGGGCGGCCGGGGAGCTGGGCGGCGGCCACCAGCTCCAGCAGCCTGCCGTACTGCCGGAAAATCTGCTCCGCCTCCTGGTTATGATCCAAAACCTCCTCCATTGGTTCGCCCCCTTTCACCTTACAGTACGGTTCCAAGCCCGGAAACCTGACGCATCCGCCCCATTTTTTGCTCCGCCCCACAGGAAAAGCCCGGCGCAGATGCGCCGCGCTTCTCTCTGTGTCGTGTGGGCCGCAGTCCTGCGGGAAAACAGGCTCAGCCGGCCGCAGCGGCCAGGAGCTCCAGCGCCTGGGTCACCTCGGCGGCGGTGGCGGCGCCCTGAGGCGCCAGTGTGCCGTCCTCCTTGCCGGTAAGTACGCCGGTGTTCACTGCCCAAGTCATGGCCTCCAAGGCCCAGCCGGACACCGCATTGCCGTCGGTGAAGTCCTTGGGGGCGGGGCCGTCCTGCGCCAGCTCATAGCCCTTCTTCTGCGCATAGCGGTACAGAACCACTGCCAGCTGCTCACGGGTCAGGCTGTCCCCGGGGCCAAACGCTGCGGCGCTGTAACCCTTCATGATCCCCTCGGAGGCCGCCCAGTTCACCGCGTCCGCGTACGCTGCGTCCTCCGCCATATCGTCAAAGCCGGCCGCACCGCCGGTGGGCTTGCCCTCCCGCTCATAGAGCTCCTGGGCCAGCGTGCCGCGGGTCACGGCGGAGAACTCCAGGGGCTCGTCGGCCAGCATCTCCGAAAAGATGGCATTAGAGGCAAAGAGGTAGTCGTCCTGCTGGTGGGCGCGGTTGACAATGGAATTGGCAAATACGGTGATATCCATCGTGCCGTCCGTCCAGGCAATGGCCTCCACGCCGTTGTCCATGCTGCCGCCGGCCATACAGCCGACGATGAAGCTGTCCTTCTCCTGGGCGCGGATAAGCACCTCGGCGTTCTCCGGGTAGCCCGTGAGCACCGCGCAGTTGAGGGTGTAGATGACATGATCACCGTCGCCAGTCTGACTGGCGGTCACCAGGCTGTCGCTGGGGTAGGTGACGCGGTGGAGGGCCTCCTGTCCCTTCTCCTCGTAGGTCAGGCCGGGAATCAGAGTCTGGAGGTAGTCCAAAGTAGAGGCACCGGTTGCGATGTAGGGGGTACCGCTCTTCACGGCCTCCACCGCGGCCTCGCCCCAGGCGCCGCTGTCCAACGCCACGGAGCCCACTATGACATCCGCCTTGGCGGGATCGTCGGTCACCCGGAAGCCCATGTGTTTGGTGTAGGCCATCACATCGTAGTTGGAGGTGCCGTTGTTATGGATGTTGTCATAGTTGATGAAGCCGTATCCGTCGGCAAACCACTTGGTATAGTAGCCGGAAGTCACCTTGTCGTCGCCGAAGGCGGCGTGGCGGCCGGCCAGATACAGGGTGGGGGCGGAGATAGCGCGGGCAGCGGGCATCTGCTCGGTCAGGGTAATCACCAGCGCATACTCTTGCTCCACGGCGGCCAGATCGGAGGCGCGCACGACAAAGTCGCCCTTATTGGCGCCCTCGGTTACCATGCCCACCGTCTTGCCCGAGGCCAGCAACGCATTGACGGCACGGACGGTTTCGGTGCCGTTGTTGGCCAGCAGGGCGATAGAGCCGGAGCCGGTGCTCTGGCTGGCGGACTGAACCTCCGTGACCGCCTCCAGAGCCCCCTCAAAGGCCCCAACGGTGTCGATGGGGGCGCAGTCAAAGCCGCGCATGTTGGGGAAACTGGATACCGACTCGGAGTACAGGCTGGGGAAACCGGAGGCGGAGGCGTCATAGCCTTGGTTCAGGACACAGTTGGCGTAGTTGCGCTTGGCCTGATACATATCCACGACCAGGGAGCCGGCCTTGTAGGTCACGCCGTCCACCGCAGTGTCCCTGGTCAGGCGGGAAACCTGGACGCCGTTGCGGATCAGGAACTCCGCCATGGCATAGGCGTCGGCGGGGTCACGCTGGGCGGCCGCGTCCACGGGGAGCACATAGTACTCGGGAAAGTATTTGCCATTGCCCGCATAAGGCACCCGCCAGGTATCCTCCGTCAGGGTCTGGTTGCTCATGTCCACGTACCACTGCTCCATCTTGTCGCGGTGATCCTCGTTGTTCACGGCGCGGCGGAAGAACTCCAGCTGCGCCTCATAGCAGGTATCCTTACAGTCGGACAGGAACTGCCACAGGCCATACATGCCGCTCTCCAGTAAGCGGACAGAGCTCTCCCCGCCGGAGGGAGTCTCGATGGTGAAGCCCATGGAGCCGCAGTTGAGCATGGCATAGCTGGGTGTGTAGTTGGTACTCAGGTCATCCCAGGCGTCCCAGCCGGTCTCGGCATCATAGCTATCGCGCAGGGGGGTATAGTAGGTCTGATACTTGGTCTCAAATTCATCCTTGTGCTGCACGGACATGGTGGCCAGAGCGGCATTGCCGAAGGCCTCGGCCCCCAGCAGAAACTGCTCCACAAAGAGGTCATACTCCAGGTTAGGCTCGTGGGGCGGGGTGCAGGGCTCACACAGGAACTGAGCGGTGAAACCGTGGAACTCGATGAAGGCCACGGGATTCCATTGGCAGATCAGGCGGGCGATGTTGCTTGTCTCCGCCTGGGTCTGGTTGGAGGCGTCACGGTTCAGATCGAAGCCATTGCCGTTGGGGCGGGTATTGTAGGTACGGCCGTCAGGGTTCTCATCGGGCACGACGATGATGATCAGGTTGTCCAGAATCTCGTCCACGCTCATCTGCTTATCCTCGCTGAACGTGTAGTACTCGCTGGCATCGGTGCGGCCGTCGTTGCCATTGCCGTTGATGGTGGTAGCGCTGATTTTCAGTCCGTAGCCGGTGAAGGCGTACTCGGTGCCGCCGTCATCGCTCTCCAGCGCGAAGTCCACGATCTTGGGATCGTACATCCCCATGTCCACCTGTTTGCCGCCGGTCAGACCGGTGATGGTGTTCCAGGTCACCGTGTCCTCGGTGGCCAGGGTGCGCAGCAGGTTGGTGTGGGCATCTACGCCGCCGGCCTCATCGGGGTGGCAGTTGTTCATCATGATGGGCATGCGGTAATCCATGCCGCCCTCAATGGCCTCCAGCACGGCCTCGGGGTCGGACTGGGCCTGGGCATTCATCTTTTTGAAGCTCTCAACGGACTCGGCGCTGTCGGACACCACGGCATACCACTGGTCGCGGCCGTCAGTGCTCTTGCCGAAGGACTGCACGTCGAAATAGCGGCCATTCGCCTCGGCCAGCCCCTTAATCTCCATCAGCTCATGATACAGCTCGTCATAGCGGACGTTGCTCTCATAGACGTTAATCTCCATCGGAGTACCAGCCAGCTTCTCCCCGTCCACGCGGGCGGCCAGCTCATAGTTACCGATAAAGCTGGGCCAGACGTTGCGGGCGTAGCGGAAGGTGTTGCTGCCGATGGCCTGCAGGGAGTTCGTCACCAGGGGCAGAGTTTCATCCTTCATGTTGAAAAAGATCCCATGGCTGAACTGCTGAACCACGGTGACAAAGCCATCCCGGACGGAGAATTCAGGCTCCTCCAGAGAAAAATAAGGCTCGCCGTCGGCGCCGTGCTGGTTGATGTGGCCCCAGCTCATCCAATTTTCCAGATCGTCACCGGTATAGATATTGGGATAGTACTCCGGACTCTGAACATCTACCTTGTCACGGGTCAGGCTCCACTGGATGGAGTCCGCCCAGTCCTTCCACTGATTATCCGCCCAGTTCTTCTGCTCCTGGGACACAGGGACTTTCAGGGTGGCAACAAAGGTTTCCTCGCTCTGATCCAGAGTGAGGAGCGTATCGTCCAGGGCCAGGGTGGCGCCCTCCGCCGGGGCCTTTGCCATGGCGGGCAGCGCCAGCATGGATAAGAGTATCGAAAGCGTCAGGAACAGGGAGAGCGCACTACCAAGTTGCTTCTTGTGCAGTTTCACTTCGTATATCCTCCTTTGAAATATCCTCCCGACTCCGCAGGGATCTGGGCCATGGAGCCCAGGCTATGACATCCCCCGGCTATCTCTCACTGCCGCCTCCCTTCTCAACCAATACACGTCCCCCACAGACACGCTGCGCAGGACGTGCTCCACACTCCAACCAGATGCCGGGTCCGTCTCTCAATATAGCAGATTTACCAAATATCCGCAATATAAGATTCGTATTTTTATTTGTTTTTCCTGTTGATGCAGGAGATCCTTCTCCTTGTAAACGCAAACGGGGGGGGGGGG
>NZ_CAXSQB010000027.1:41136-48811 GCF_964239415.1 Clostridium sp. ATCC BAA-442
GCGAAGCTCCGCTTCGCCGCCCAGCGTACAGAAACGCTTTGAGACATTTCTTATCATGCAAGAATTTTTGAGTGGAGATGCGGCCCGCCGCACATATACGTTTGGACCCAGAAAAGAAAATTCCGAGGCACATGTCCCCGGAATTTTCGTCTTTTCGTTTGATTCCGCCTCCTGTATGCGGCGAAACTCTGATAAAACCTGTTGGACTTTTTAAATTTCAAAGCGCTTTCAGGAGTCGTTTGCTCCAACGTGAAAGAGAATCTCAGTGATCCTCCGTTGTATGTTTAGTGATTGAGCAGGCGCACCCGCAACACCACGTCCAGGGCGCGGATGGTGTCGGCCACGGACTCGCCGATGCGGCTGTCCACGTCCACCACGGTATAGGCATAGTCCTTCTTGGACTTGTTCGTCATGTTGGCCACATTTACCCCGTCCTTGGAGAGCACCCCGGTGATGCTGGCGATGGCGCCGGGGGCGTTGCGGTGGATGATGCACAGGCGGGACACGCCGCTCCACGGCTGCACCAGCGTGGGCAGGTTCACCGAGTTCTGGATGTTGCCGTTCTCCAGATAGTCCTTCAGCTCCTGGGCCGCCATGACGGCGCAGTTCTCCTCGCTCTCCGGCGTGGAGGCCCCCAGATGGGGGATGGCCACCACGTTCTTGCCCCGCAGGATTTTGCCGTTGGGGAAGTCGGTGACGTAGCAGGCCACCTTGCCGCTGTCCAGGGCGGCCAGCATGTCGTCGTCGTTGACCAGGGTGCCCCGCGCCAGGTTGAGGATGCGCACGCCGCCCTTCATCATATGGAATGCGTCCTCGTTGAACATTCCCTTGGTCTCGGGGGTCTGGGGCACGTGGAGGGTGATGTAGTCGCAGTTCTTATAAATGGTCTCCAGATCCATGGCCCGGTGGACCAGCCGGGACAGGGACAGAGCTCCGTCCACCGACAGGAAGGGGTCGTAGCCGAACACAGTCATGCCCAGCTTGGTGGCGATGTTGGCCACCTGCACGCCGATGGCCCCCAGGCCGATGACGCCCAGCATCTTGCCGGACAGCTCCGGGCCCACAAACTGGCTCTTGCCCTTCTCCACCGCCTGCTCCACGTCTGCCCCGGCGGCGGCCTGCTCCTTCACCCAGGCCACGCCGTCGCTGATCTTTCGGGAGGCCAGCAGCAGGGCGCACACCGCCAGCTCCTTCACGGCATTGGCGTTGGCGCCGGGGGTATTGAATACCACAATGCCCGCCTCGGAGCAGCGGTCGATGGGAATGTTATTAGTGCCCGCGCCCGCCCGGGCCACGGCCCGCAGGGCATCGGGGAATGCATAGTCGTGCATGTCCGCCGAGCGGACCAAAATACCGTCCTCGTTTTCCACATCGGTGCTGATGGTGTAGCGGGTCTGGTCCAGTACGGACAGCCCGGCGGGGGAAATCTTATTCAGTGTCTTGATGCGATACATATAGCCCTCTCCCCTTCATTGTTTTTATCAGATGCCTGAATGAAACTACACGCCTTCCATGGGAGCCCCTGATTTTACTTCCCCGGACGGAGTGAATCCGCCCTGCTGCAAGATTTTGTCCGCTGGCCAAAATGCCTGTACGCGGCGTAAGACGCGCCCCACTTTGCGGGGCCCCAGGGTAAGCCGAACGCTCAGTTGTTCTTATCGAATGCCCGGATGAAGTCGCACAGCTTTTCCACGCCCTCGGTGGGCATGGCGTTATAGATGCTTGCCCGCATGCCGCCCACGGAGCGGTGGCCCTTCAGGTTGGTGAAGCCGGCGGTCACGCTCTCCTGCACAAACTTGGCGTCCAGCTCGTCGCTGCCGGTACGGAACACCACATTCATATCAGAGCGGGAGCCGGGCTCCACCGCGCAGGTGAAGATCCGGGAGGAGTCGATCACGTCATAGAGCATCTGCGCCTTTTTGTGCTTGATGGCCTCCATGCCGGGTATGCCCCCCTGCTCCTCCAGCCAGTCCAGGACCAGCCCCAGCATATAGATGCACCAGCAGGGCGGGGTGTTGTACATGGAGTCCTTGTCGATCATGGTCTTGTAGTTCATCATCAGGGGGGTGAAGGGCAGCTCATGCCCGGCCAGCTCCTCCTTGATGATCACTACCGTCAGGCCGGCAGGGGCCATGTTCTTCTGGGCGCCGGCGAAGATGACGCCGTACTTGGACACGTCCACGGGGCGGGAGAGGATGTCGGAGGACATGTCGCACACGATGGGCACACCGTCCGTCTCCGGGACATACTGCCACTCGGTGCCGTAGATGGTGTTATTGGCGCAGTAGTAGAAATAGCTGGCCTCAGGGTCCAGCTCCAGTTGACTCTGCTGGGGAATGCAGGTGTGGTTTTTGTCGGCGGAGGATGCGGCCAGATGGATCTGGCCGTACTTCTGCGCCTCCTTGTAGGCGATGTTGGAGAAGTTGCCGGTCACGGCGTAGTCGGCCTTGCCGGTGGCCCCGATGAGGTTCAGGGGCGCCATGGAGAACTGGGTGGAGGCGCCGCCCTGGAGGAAGAGGATCTGGTATCCCTCCGGCACGTTGAGCAGGGCGCGCAGCTTGGCCTTGGTATCGTCAAAGATCTTCTGGAACACCTTGGAGCGGTGACTCATCTCCATGACGGACATGCCGGAGCCCTGGTAGTTTGTAATCTCGGCTCCTGCCCGCTCCAATACCTCCAGCGGCAGCATGGAAGGGCCGGCGGAAAAGTTGTAAACACGTTCGTTTCCCATGACAGATGGCCTCCTCGATATTCCAATTTGAAATAGAACGGGGCTTCGCACCGGGTTATCGCTTTACTCCGTTAAAGTATATTATATCGGATGCCCTATCCAACTGTCAACTGCACGGATTGACTAAAACCAAGCCGTTCAATCTCAAAACTTTGTGAATATTTCAACGAACCCTTTGCACTTTGCGCCGGTTTGTGGTACAATACCATTGAACTTACAGTTTAGTTTTCCCTTCCGGAAGGAGGAGTGGCCAATGAGGCTGTCTGATATCAAGACGATTCTGCACGCCGAGGTGCTGTGGGGGGAGGAGCATCTGGACCGGGAGGTTTTTTCCGCCTGCGGCAGCGACTTCATGAGCGATGTGCTGGCCTTTGTCAAGAACCAGGCGCTGCTGCTCACCGGCCTGGTCAACCCCCAGGTGGTGCGCACCGCAGATATGGTGGAGATGAAATGTATTGTCTTTGTGCGGGGTAAGGTGCCGGGGCCGGACATTCTGTCTCTGGCGGAGGAGCGTGACATTGTAGTTATGACCTGCCCCAAGCGTATGTACGAGGCGTGCGGCCTGTTATATTCCAATGGATTGCGAGGGAATTGTGATGGAGACAATTAGACTGGTTTACCCTGTGGAGGGCGGCGATCTGATCGAGGCCGGCGAGGCTTCCAGCAAAATGAAGCTGACGCTGAAGAAGCTGGGACTGCCCCAGGACGTGATCCGCCGTGCGTCCATCTGCATGTATGAGGGCGAGATCAATATGGTGATCCACGCCGACGGCGGCCAGGCCGAGGTGGAGGTGGACGCCAATCAGATTGTTATCCGCATGACCGATACCGGGCCGGGCATCCCGGACGTGGAGCAGGCCATGCAGGAGGGCTACTCCACCGCCGGGCAGACCGCCCGGGAGCTGGGCTTCGGCGCTGGCATGGGCCTGCCCAATATGAAGCGCTACTCCGACGAGATGACCATTGACACCGAGGTGGGCAAGGGTACCACCGTTACGGTTAAAATCAAGGTTTCCTGAGCGCGATGAGCTTGGAAAAGCGAGGTGACGCGGCTCCATGTCCATGAGACATTCGGTGGTCCTGGAGCTGAAGCGCTGCCGGGGCTGCACCACCTGCATCAAGTGCTGCCCCACCGAGGCCATCCGGGTTCGCGGCCGCAAGGCCACCATTCTGCCCGACCGGTGCATCGACTGCGGAAGCTGTATCCGCATCTGTCCCCACAAGGCCATCAAGTCGGTGGGCGACAGTCTGGACATTCTGAAGCAGTACCAATACTGCGTGGCCCTGCCGGAGCCCGCCCTGTATGGGCAGTTCCAGCACCTGGACAGCGTGGATATTGTGCTCAACGGCCTGTTGAAGATCGGCTTTCACAAGGTCTATGAGGTGGCTAAGGCCGCCGAGATGATCTCCGACTTTGAGCGGCAGAGCATCAGCGGCGGCCCGTCCAAGGTGACGCCCCAGATCTCCTCCTCCTGTCCCACAGTGCTCCGCCTCATCCGCATGCGCTTCCCCAAGCTCATGGGCCATGTGGCCTGTACCATTCTGCCCATGGAGCTGGCCGCCATTCTGGCCCGGCGGGAGGCGGCCGAGGAGACCGGCCTGCCGCCGGAGGCCATCGGCGTATTCGCCATCGTGCCCTGCTCCTCCAAGGTGACGGCCGCCCGGGTCTCCGAGGGGCTCAGCCGCCCGGTGCTGGACGGGGCCTTCGCCATCCGGGACATCTACCTGCGCCTGCTCAATCCCATGCGGGAGCTGGAGGAGATCACCCCCATGGCCTCCGCCGGTATCCTGGGCCTGGGCTGGGCCTCCTGCGGCGGCGAGAGCGCCGCCCGCCTGGGGGAGCGCTGCGTGGCGGTAGACGGTATTCAGAACGTCATCCGTATGCTGGAGGAGATCGAAGACGGCCGTCTACCGGAGGCCGATTTTCTGGAGCTGTCAGCCTGCACTCAGGGGTGCGTGGGGGGCTGCTTCAATGTGGAGAATCCCTACGCGGCCAAGCTTCGCATCAAGGGCCTGCTCAAGGGTCTGCCGGTCTCCCGCAACCGTTTCCTCTTTCATGGAGAGGCGCGGGATATTGTGCGGAGGGACAAGGAGCTACAGTACTTACCTGCCTTCGTGCTGGATCAGGACCGGGAGATGGCCATCAGCAAACAGTTGCGTATCCAGGAGCTGGAGTCCCACTTGCCCGGCCTCCACTGCGGCTCCTGCGGAGCGCCCTCCTGCCGGGCCTTCGCGGAGGACGTGGTGCTGGGCCGCGCCTCGGAGGACGACTGCATTTTCAAGGTGCGGGAGCGCATGCGCTCCATGGCGGGTAGCAAGGAGGAGGCGGACGACTACCTGCCCCCGCCCTTCCGCCGCCGCCAGGAGCCGTCCGAATAGACCCTACCGCCCCCGTGAAGCGCCCTGCGTCTCACGGCGGCCTCTTTATACAACAAGGAGGAGTTTTTTATGACGGTACGCGAACTGACCGAGGCCCTCTCCCTGACCCCCTTCCATCTAGCCCAGCCCGACCGCCCGGTTTCCGGCGGCTACGCCGGAGACCTGCTGAGCTGGGTGCTGGGCCGGGCCGGACAGGACGCCGCCTGGCTCACGATCATGTCCAACCAGAATGTGGCCGCCGTGGCCCTCATGGCTGAGGTCTCCTGCGTCATTCTCACCGAGGGGGTCGCCCCCGACGGCGACCTGCTCCGCCGCGCTCAGGAGAAGGGCGTCAATCTGCTGGGGGCCGGACAGGATACCTTTGACACCGCCGCCCGTTTGTCCGGGGCGCTGGCTGCCGGGTAATGCCTCCTCACTCGATATCATTTTGTTATTTTAAAAGCAAATTCTACACAAAGTATTTCTACGATTTTCACCTACACTCCTGCCTGTCGCCCCACCCGGCAACGCCGGGCGGGGACCCCCCTTTTGCTTCCTCGGGCGGAGTGAATCCGCCCTGCGGCGAGGTTTTCGCCTCCGCGAAAACCCTCGGCGCGCCTTGTGGCGCGCTTCGGGCGATAGGCACGATGCCGTTTTGTTATCCTGAAAAGGAGTTTTACATGAAGTATTACTACGATCTCCACCTTCACTCCTGCCTGTCACCCCACCCGGCTCAGCCGGGCGGGGGCCCCTTTTTTCTCCCTCGGGCGGAGTGAATCCGCCCTGCGGCGAGGTTTTCGCTCCGGCGAAAACGCTCGGGCGCGCCTTCCGGCGCGTTTCGGGCGACAGGCACGACGCCTTCCCGTTATCTCGAAAAGGAGTTCTACATGAAGTATTACTACGATCTCCACCTCCATTCCTGCCTGTCGCCCTGCGGCAGTGAGGACATGACCCCCGCCAACCTGGCGGCCATGTGCGCGCTGGCGGGGCTGGATATTGTGGCCCTTACCGACCACAACACCTGCGGCAACTGCGCCGCCTTCTGCCGGGCGGCGGAGGAGCGGGGCCTGCTGGCTCTGGCGGGGATGGAGCTGTGCACCCGGGAGGAGATCCACGTAGTCTGTCTCTTCCCCACCCCCTATCACGGGGAGGAGTTCGAGGCGTATGTATCCCGCCGCCTGCCCCCGTTGTCCAATCACCCCGCCGTCTTTGGCCATCAAATCTATATGGACGCGGGAGACCTGGTGCTGGGAGAGGACCCCCGCTTCCTCGCCGGACACACCGACATCGGCCTGGAGGAGGTATCCCGGCTGGCCGCCGCCTTTGGCGGAGCGGCCTTTCCTGCACACATCGACCGCCCCTCCTTCTCTCTTCTGGGGGTGCTTGGCCTGTGGATGCCGGAGCTGGGATTCCCGCTGGCGGAAGTATCCCGCCAATGCCCGCCGGAGTTCCGCCTCCGCCCGGATCTGGCCGGGCTTCGGCTCATCGCCAACTCTGACGCCCACTACCTGGATCAGGTCTGGGAGGCGGAGCACGCCATGGAGCTGCCGGAGCGGACGGCTGCCGCCGTTCTCTATTGGCTGCAGGGTACAAGGTAAATTTTTCTCTTTACAAACATAGTTAGATGTGTTATACTCGTTTTCGTTAAAGATTTAACAATAAAGAACCGCTTTCCTGTGCATGGTCTGTATTCGACGCCACTCCGATACGCCCGCCCTGCCCAACGGAGCGGTTTTTTTCTACCCTTCATTTTTTCTTGGGCTAATTTTTGAACTTAATAGTTCATATTTCGCCATTTTGGACAGTCTTTACAAGAAATGATTTGGCGATATAATAGAAAAAGCGAAACTAAACTAACCAGTTTCAGAAAGGAAGGACGCATCCATGCCAAACTGCAAAACCGTCGTCCCCTACCGCGGAAGCCCGGAACAGGAGGAGCGCCTGCGGCAGGTGATCGCCGAGCACAGGGGACAGCCAGGTGCCACCATGCCGGTGCTCCAAGCCGCTCAGGAAATCTTCGGCTATCTGCCCGAGGAGGTTCAGATCATGGTGGCCGAAGGATTGGACATCCCCCTGTCCGAGGTGTACGGGGTTGCCTCGTTCTACGCCCAGTTCTCCATGAACCCCAAGGGAAAGTATCAGATCTCCGTCTGTCTCGGCACCGCCTGCTATGTCAAGGGCGCGGCCGCCGTGCTCAACGCCGTGGAACAGAAGCTGGGCATTGTCCCCGGCGCCATCACCCCGGACGGCAAGTTCTCCCTGGACTCCTGCCGCTGCGTGGGCGCCTGCGGTCTGGCCCCGGTCATGATGATCAATAATGACGTCTATGGCCGCCTCACCCCCGACCAGGTCGGCCCGATTTTGGATATGTATAAGTAGAAGCGCGGAGCGCCCGGGAGCAGGGCAACAGCGAACTGCGCAGACCGAAAAACAGGCTGGCCGCAGGCCAGCGGCATGTTCGGCGGAGCAGTGAGCAGTTGCCCGCCGCGGAGGGCGCGCAGCGTGACAGGAAGCGCGGAGGGTAGGCGCATAGGGGAGCTAAGAGGACATGGAGGCGAAAAAACAGGCTGGGCGAAGCCCAGCGGC
>NZ_CAXSQB010000028.1:0-5528 GCF_964239415.1 Clostridium sp. ATCC BAA-442
CCGCGGCCGGTCCCGCAGACTCACGCGTATTCGCTTCGCTCCGCCGAAGCGCCGCAGCGGTATTTCAGCACACCTGCGGTGTGCAGGGGGATACCGCCGCGCCGTTCGCCATACAGCAGGTTTTGTTCCGAACCGGGAAGGGAGGGGCGGCCATGGGAATCGTCTATCAAGAGGGCCCCTCCCTGGCCCGGGACCTGGGGCTTCCCCTACGCACCCTGTATGCCGTCAGCAACCGGATTCCAGCCCACTACCACCGGGCGGAGGTTCCCAAGCGGGACGGCGGAGCGCGGGTGCTCCGGGTGCCGGACCCTGTGCTCAAGGACATCCAGCGGCGCATCGCCCGGGTGCTGCTCTCGGGCATGCCCGTGTCGCCCCATGCCACCGCCTACCGATACGGCGCGGGGGTGGTGGAGAATGCCCGGCGGCATGTGGGCCGCCCGAGCTGCTGAAGCTGGACATTTTGCACTTTTTCGACAGTATCCGCTATATTCAGGTGAAGGAGGCGGCCTTCCCGGCGGAGATCTACGCCGAGCCGCAGGAGCAGTGCCTGCGGCGCTTGCTGGGGCAGGTGGACTTTTGGCTCCAGGCCCAGCCGGACAGCCAGGAGGCGGCGGAGTACCGCCGTTGGCTGCTGGACGAGATGCGGGATGGGCGTTAAGCGGGGAGGGCATATGGGAAACGGGGTGCTCCTGAATGCGGCGATGTGATGGCTTCCTACTGCTTGTGATATTTCTATAAAATATACATTTTTCTTGTAGCGAAGACGGAAGTATATTATAATAAACATATATCTTTTCTATGGATAAAAAGACCTACCCATATTAATTGAATGGAGGAAAACCTATGTACCAGGTCTCCAATTTTACCGAGAATGATGACGTAAAAGTGCTCTCTGAGCTGGGTGCCTTTCAGATCATTGAATACCAGCGGGATTTGAGCGTTTCGCCGTCCTCTGCAGTAACGGCCTATTTCAGCGCACAGATGAACGTCAAAAAGCGCCAACTGGTATGCCATCTGCACAAGTCCCATGTGACCATTCAGGCGGGTGCCATGCAGTGGATGCTGGGCAACGTGAACGCCACCACCGGCATTAAGGGCGTAGGGGACTTCCTGGGGAAGGCGGTGCGCGGCAAGGCCAGTGGTGAGTCTGCAATTAAGCCGGAGTACACCGGCGACGGACTGCTGGTGCTGGAGCCAACCTATAAGTACCTTATTTTGATGGACGCTGCCGACTGGGGTGGGAGCGTCGTGCTGGACGACGGCCTGTTTCTGGCCTGTGAGTCCAGCCTGCAGCACAAGGCGGTCATGCGCTCCAACCTTTCCTCTGCGGTGGCTGGCGGCGAGGGGCTGTTTAACCTGAGCCTCAACGGCAGCGGCATATTCTGTATCGAGTCCGACTGTCCCAAGGAGGAATTGATCGAGATCACCCTCCAGAACGATGTACTGAAGGTGGACGGCAACTATGCAATTGCCTGGAGTAAGAGCCTGGACTTCACCGTGGAGCGCTCCGGTAAGAGCCTAATCGGCTCGGCCGCCTCTGGTGAGGGCCTTGTGAACGTATACCGTGGTACCGGAAAGGTGCTGATGATGCCCACTGCAAAGATGCCCAATATCTGAGCGGATGCCAGGCCTTGGGCCCCGGGGATTAACAAAGGTTTGGGCCGCCCCCTGTATATAGGGTGCGGCTATCCACTGGGTGACTAAGTAAGTACTGCGCTGCCCGTCTGTGTCGTTCCGGGGGCTGACTGAGGCGGACGGCCCGGAGGGGGAGAGGCCCCTGCCCGCCCCGGCGGAGGAGCCGGAGGGCGTTACCGTCACCGACGCCTCCGGATACTACCGCATGACCTTCTGCCCTGGGAATCTGGTCTACTACTACATGGATGACTATTGGAATTTCTGGTTCCAGGGGACGGGAGAGGCGGAGCTCTACCCGCTCCTGCTGGAGTAGACGGCATAGACGTAAAAACGCCGGGGGGCCCCCCCGGCGTTTTATCTATTTTGTCCTATTTGTCCTGTTTGTCCGCCATGCGCTCCACCGCCCGGACGGTGAGGGTGTCCCCGTCCACGGTGAAGCGGACGTTGACCCCGGCGAAGTCCAGGCCGTATACCCGCTCCGGATCGTGCTGGTAGGGGGGGCGGGGGTCGCGGGAGAGCACGCCGGTGAGGGCGGCCCGCTTGTCCGCGGGCACCCGCTCCAGCAGCTCCGGCGGGAAGTCCACCGCCAGGGTGGCCCCGCCGCCGCTGCCGGTAAAGCCGCCGCTGGCCTCCGGGCGGCAGTCGGCGTAGGGGATGTAGGGCTTGATGTCCAGAATGGGAGTGCCGTCCATCAGATCGGCCCCGGAGACCTCCAGCACATGACCCAGCTCCGGCTCTCTCCGGATGCCCTCCAGCCGCACGCAGGACAGGCCGATGGGGTTGGGCCGGAAGGGCGAGCGGGTGGCGAACACCCCCATGCGGGTGTTGCCCCCCAGCCGGGGGGGCCGCACCGTGGGAGACCACTTGTCCCGCACGGCCTCGGAGAACTGCCAGATGAGCCAGAGGTGGGAGAAGTCCTCCAGCCCCCGCAGCGCGTCGGGGCTGCGGTATTCCGGCTCGAAGACCACGGTGGCCCGCAGCTCCTCCACCAGGCCGCTCTGGCGGGGTATGCCGAACTTGGTGGGAAAGTCGCTGCGGATGGTGGCGATGATTTCCATGGGGATCATGGCTTGTCCTCCTGTCTGCGCCGGGCCCTCTCCAGGGCGGCGGCCACCGGCTGGGAGGGGGCGGAACGGTTGTTGACCGCCAGAATGGCGGAGATCTGGCCGGCGGCCTGCTCCACCTCGGCCTTGAAGGCGGAGGCCGACAGCCGCAGGGCGCCGTGGCCCAGGATGATGAGCTGCTCGGCCCCGTCGGAGGTGGCCACCCGCACCCGGTGGTGCCTCCCGATCTCGTAGGTGGCCCGCTCAATGTAGGTGTCCGCCGTCTCGGCCTCCTTGGTGTAGACCACGTAGATGTTGTGGTACTTCGTCACGTCCTGGACGCTGCGGGGCACCCTGTAGGCGTCGAACACCAGAATGACGATATTCTGCTTGAAGCCCTGGTAGTTGCTGAGCACCTCCATGAGCATCTGCCGGGCGGCGTCCAGGTTGTCCCGGGCCACCGCCTTCAGCTCCTCCCAGGCGAAGATGAGGTTGTAGCCGTCCGCCAGCAGGTATTCCGGCCCCTGCTTCTGGGCCTGGATGGAGTACTTCCGGTCGTCCAGGCTGGTGCGGGCGGGCTTGGGCTGGGGGCGGAAGGCGCCCCGCTCTACCTTGCCGTAGGTGCGCTCGAAGATGGCCTGGAGCTCCTTGTCCTGCTCCAGGGAGGCGGCGTAGGACACGCTGCGGGGCCGGACGGGGGCGGCCTCCTCCGGCGGGGGCGGCTCCGCCCCCAGGCGCAGGCCGCTGCCCACGTGGGCGTGGGCCTTGACCTCGCTCCACTTCACGTTGTAGCCCGCCCCGTGGGCGCAGAACACCGAGTCCGCCGGGTTGTCCACGTCCCGCTCCGGGTCGTAGCCCAGAGCGGCGATCACCTCATCGGCGTTGTGGCAGGGGGCGTAGCCGCCGGCGGTGCAGCTCAGCCGTCCCCGGCCACGGGTGTAGGCGGCCACCTCCCGGCCGTAGTCCCGCAGGCCCGCCACCGGGGCGGAGCCGGTGAGCACGCTCAGCGCCCCGGCGGTCTCCGGCGTGCCGGCCTGCCCGCCCATGCGCTGGAGGTCGGACAGAGCCCGGCCCACCTGCTCCGGGGGCAGCTCCAGCCGGAAGTCGTACCACGGCTCCAGCAGGATGCTCTCCGCCTCCATGAGGCCCTGGCGCACCGCCCGGTAGGTGGCCTGCCGGAAGTCGCCTCCCTCGGTGTGCTTGAGGTGGGCCCGCCCCGCCACCAGGGTGATGCGCACATCGGTGATGGGGGAGCCGGTGAGCACCCCCAGGTGGGGCTTCTCCGCCAGATGGGTGAGCACCAGCCGCTGCCAGTTCCCGTCCAGCATGTCCTGGGGGCAGGCGGCGGCCAGCTCCAGGCCGCTCCCCCGGGGGAGCGGCTCCAGCAGCAGGTGAACCTCGGCATAGTGGCGCAGGGGCTCGTAGTGGCCCACGCCCTCCACCGGGGCGGCGATGGTCTCCCGGTAGACGATGCCGCCGGGGCCGAAGGTGATCGCCAGGCCGAAGCGCTGGGCCGCCAGCGCCTGGAGAATCTCCAGCTGAACCTCCCCCATGAGCTGGATGTGGATCTCCCGCAGCCGCTCGTTCCACACGAGGTGGAGCTGGGGATCCTCCTCCTCCAGCAGGCGGAGCTTGCCCAGGGCGGCGTGGGGATCCTGCCCCTCGGGGAGGAGCACCTGGTAGGTGAGCACCGGCTCCAGGGCGGGGGGCAGGGCCTCCGCCTCTGCCCCAAGGCCCTCCCCGGCGGCGGTGCGGCTCAGGCCGGTGACGGCCACCACGCTTCCCGCTTGGGCCTCGTCCACGGTCTGGAACCTGGACCCCGAGTAGACGCGCAGCTGATCCGCCTTCTCCGTCCAGCCGGGGCCGGAGAGGGCCTCCTTCACCCGCAGGGCGCCGCCGGTGAGCTTCATCCACGTCAGGCGGTTCCCCTGGTTGTCCCGGGAAATCTTGAACACCCGGGCGGCAAAATCGGGGCCATACCGGGGCCGGGGGGCGTACGCCACCAGCCCCTGGAGGAATTCGGCCACCCCCTCCAGCTTCAGGGCGGAGCCGAACCAGCAGGGGAAGAGCTTCCGCCGGGCGATAAGGGCGGTGAGGGTATCGCCGTCCAGCGCCCCGTCCTCCAGATAGCGCTCCAGCGCGTCCTCGCCGCAGAGGGCGGCCGCCTCGTCCCGCTCCGCCGCCGGGGCGGTGAAGTCCACGCACCCCTCGTCCAGCCCGGCTTTCAGCCCCGCCAGCAGGGTGGCCTTGTCCGCCCCCGCCAGATCCATCTTGTTGACAAACAGGAAGGTGGGCACGCCGTAGCGCTCCAGCAGCCGCCAGAGGGTGTGGGTGTGGCCCTGCACGCCGTCGGTGCCGCTGATGACCAGGATGGCGCAGTCCAGCACCTGGAGGGTGCGCTCCATCTCGCTGGAGAAGTCCGCGTGTCCCGGCGTGTCCAGCAGGGTGAGCTCCGCCCCGTCCACAGGGAGCACCGCTTGCTTGGAAAAGATAGTAATGCCCCGGGCGCGCTCCATGGGGTCGGTGTCCAGAAAGGCGTCCTGGTGATCCACCCGCCCCAGCTTTTTCAGGCGCCCGCAGGTGTAGAGCAGCCCCTCGCTGAGGGTGGTTTTCCCCGCGTCCACATGGGCCAGAATGCCTACAACCAGTTTGTCCATAGCTGCCGTCCTTTACGGTGTGATACTATAGTATAGCACGTCCGGGGCGGACGGGGCAACAAGCTTCATGGGCTTAGAGCGCGCCACGGGCCCAGGCAAACGCCGGT
Organism: Clostridium sp. ATCC BAA-442; assembly: GCF_964239415.1. NCBI lineage: Bacteria > Bacillati > Bacillota > Clostridia > Eubacteriales > Clostridiaceae > Clostridium > Clostridium sp. ATCC BAA-442. The sequence continues at coordinate 5,443 of NZ_CAXSQB010000028.1, forward strand.
GCGCATGCAGCTTTTGCACCTGTGGGCCGTCCCGGTCCACGGGCTGTTGCGTTCATGGCCGGGGGGGGGGGGGGGGGGGGGGGGGG
>NZ_CAXSQB010000028.1:5538-41425 GCF_964239415.1 Clostridium sp. ATCC BAA-442
CCCCCCCCCCCCCCCCCCCCCCCCCCCCACGGCCCTTTTTGCTATGCAACGCATAGCAAAAAGGGCCCCGAAGGGCCCTCTGGAGGGGAAATCAGCCCTTGGCCCCCGCGCTCATATAGGAGCCGTACAGCGGGGTGGGCAGGCCAAAGCCGCCGGCCACAGGCAGGATCTCGCCGGTGATGAAGGCGGCCCGGTCGCTGGCCAGGAAGGCGACGGCGTCGGCGATGTCCTCCGGGCGGCCGGGGCGGTTGAGGGGGACGTTTTTCAGGAAGAGCTCCAGGAAGGCCTGGGACATGTTGTTCAGCGCGGCGTCGGTGGCGGTGAAGCCGGGGAGCACCGCGTTGCACCGCACCCCCTGCCGGGCATACTGCACGGCGATGTCCTTGGTGAGGAAGTGGATGGCCGCCTTGCTGACGCCGTAGGCCGTGCGGCTCAGATCGGGGTAGAGGCCGCCCACGGAGCCTATGTTGATGATGGAGCCGCCGCCGTTTTTGGCCATGAGGGGCACCGCCGCCTTGCTGGGCAGATACACGCTCTTGAGGTTGGTGTTGACGATGCGGAAGAAGTCCTCTGAGGGGCCGTTCACCACGTCCAGGTCGGTCTTGACGTCGGTGGAGCCGAAGTTGTTCACCAGAATGTCCAGCCGGCCCTCCTTGGCCGCCACCTCGTCCACCATGCCGGAAAAGCTCTCCTCCCGGGAGGCGTCAAAGAAGACCACCCCGGCCCGCCCGCCGGCGGCAATCAGCTCGTCGGCGATCTGCTGTCCGGCCTCCAGGCGGCGGACCCCGAGATAGACCGCGGCCCCCTGGGCGGCCAGCGCCTTGGCGCAGGCCAGGCCGATGCCGCGGGTGGAGGAGGAGACCAGAGCGACCTTGTTTTCGAGTTCTTTCATACTTATTCTCCTTTTTAAACTATTAAGTATAGATATAATACTATAATAGCACTATAGACCTGCATTGACAAGCATTATTTTTGCTCCATGCAACAAAAGAGGCGGCTCAGGGGTATTAAGGGCAGAAAGGAGGGAACGCCATGGAACAGCAGGAGGTGTGCGCGGCCGTGGAGCAATATGGCTCTACGGTGTACCGCTTGGCGTTGGCCCAGACTCATAGCCAGGCCGACGCAGACGATGTATATCAGGAGGTGTTTCTCCGCTATGTGCGCGCTGCTCCGGCTTTTGCCACCGAAGAGCACCGGAAAGCGTGGCTGCTGCGGGTGACAATCAACTGCTGTAAAAAGCTGCAAGGCTCCTTCTGGCGGAAACACACGGTAGCTCTGTCAGAGGCCATTCCAGCCCGAACCGAGGGAGAGGGGGAGCTGTTGGAGCTACTGGAGGCTCTGCCGGAGAAATACCGGGCCGTAGTTCATCTATGCTACTACGAGGGGTATTCGACCGAGGAGATTGCGGCCCTTCTGGGGCGCAAGCCAGCCACTGTCCGCAGCCAGCTGGCCCGGGGGCGGGCTTTGCTGCGGGACGTTTGGAAAGGAGCGGAAGACGTATGACGGAACAGGACTATCGGAGGCTTTTTGAGCGGGTAGAACCGGCACCCGCTCTAGTGGAGCGGACACTGTCGGCGGCGGGTGCGCGCCCCCGGCGGCGGCATCCGGTGCGGCGGGCGGCGGCCCTCGTAGTGGCCGGAGCTCTGTTGGCCGGGTTGAGCGCCTCCTTTGCAGCAGTAAAACCTGTGAGCCCCAATGTGGTCACACTGGAGACGTGGACGGCCTCTGGCCTGGGAGTGCCAATTGGGGAATCGGACTCTGATCTGGGGTGGACAGTGTCAGTGGACGGGGTTGCCAGCGACCGATGGTACGCCTACATCCTGTGCACGCTCTCACGGGATGACGGGAATGCTATGACGGCTGGGCATTATGGCTTTGGACAGTTCGACTTTGGACTGGAGAGCAGTTTGGACTGGAGCGCGTCAATTCAATGGCTGGAGGACAGTGATCCCGCCGACAACCAAGTTCCCTTCGCCATTTATCTCAACAATCAGGACAGCTGGGATATGACGGGCACAACCATTCATCTAACTCTGAATGGATTGTCCACCACCAGCCGGGCAGAGAGCTGGGCCCTGCTGGCCATGGGCGGCGGCCAGTGGGAGCTGGAGTTTCCCCTCCCGGCGGAGAGTCAGGTTCAGGAATTCACGCCAGATCTTGAGTTCCAGGTTGGAGACAAGACCGCCATACTAGAGACGGTACACTGTACTCCCCTGGAGATGTGGGCTGCTTTTACCAGTCAGGATGGGGCATTTGCCCGGTTCAACCCCACTCTAGAGGACTTTGATCGCGCATGGTGTGATGAAAATACGCCCATTTTTGTCTTGACCGACGGTACAGAGTGGGCCGCAGATGGCTGGGGAGGAGGTCAAGGGGATGGAGGCTATTGGTATAATAGCTATAGATGCGAGGACAAGAGACCCTTGAATCCCGCCGATGTTGTGGGCCTGCGCATCGGGGAGAATGTGTATCCTTTGACATTGGAGTAAAGAAGCGACAGGGAGGCCCCGGGAACCGGAAGGTTCCCAGGGCCTCCTGCTGTACTGCCATTACAGGCGCTCAAAGATACCTGCCGCGCCCATGCCGCCGCCGATGCACATGGTGACCATGCCGTACCGGCCGCCGGTGCGCTCCAGATAGCTTAAGGCCTTACAGGTGAGCATGGCGCCGGTGGCGCCCAGGGGGTGGCCCAGGGCCATGGCGCCGCCCCAGGGGTTGACCCTGGCCGGGTCCATGCCCAGGGTGCGGATGACCGCCAGGGCCTGGGAGGCAAAGGCCTCGTTGAGCTCAATGGTGTCCATCTGCTCCAGGGCAAGGCCGGCCTTTCTGAGCGCCTTGGGCACCGCCTCGATGGGGCCGACGCCCATGACCTCCGCAGGCACGCCGCCGGTGGCAAAGGAGACAAAGCGGGCCAGGGGCTTCACGCCCAGCTCTGCGGCTTTTTCCTCCGACATGAGCACCACGAAGCCGGCACCATCGGTCATCTGGGAGGAGGTGGCTGCGGTGACGGAGCCGTTTTCCAGGAAGCAGGGCTTCAGCCCGGCCAGCGTCTCCGCGGTGGTGTCGGGGCGGATGCCCTCGTCCCGGCAGACCACCACCTCGCCGCCGTCGGGGCCGGGGACGGTGATGGGGATGATCTGTCCGTCAAAGCAGCCGCCGGCCTGGGCCTGGGCGGCCCGGCGGTGGCTCTCAACGGCCATGGCATCCATATCGGCCCGGCTGATGCCCCACTGGCGGGCCACATTTTCCGCCGTGATGCCCATGGTGGTGTAGACCTCGGGGCGGTGCTCCGCCAGCCAGGGGTCGGCATCCTCCGCGCCCACCAGCATGGGAACCAGAGACATGGACTCCACGCCGCCGGCGATGACCACGTCCTCCTCCCCGCAGCGGATGGCGTTGGCGGCGGTGGCGATGGTCTGCAGGCCGGAGGAGCAGTAGCGGTTGACGGTCTGGGCGGTGACGCAGTCGGGCAGCCCGGCCCGCTGGACAATCAGCCGGGCCATATTGCCGCCCTGGACACCGAAGGGCATGGCGCAGCCCATGATCACGTCGCCGATGTCCTCCGGCCGGAGCTGGGGTACTCTGGCCAGCACACCCAGAAGGGTCTGGGCGCCATACTCCACGGGGTGGAGCTGGGCAAAGGAGCCCTTGCGGGCCTTGCAGTAGGGGGTGCGGCCGAAGGCGACAACCACGGCCTGTCTCAGTTGTGTCTGCATGGTAATGTTCCTCTCCTCAGTCTGTCTATTTTAATTGGTATTGTTCCATTTTTTCGTAGAGCACTGTGCGGGAGATGTCCAGAAGCGCGGCGGCCTTGACCCGGTTTCCTCCGGCGGCGGCCAGGGCGTCCCGAATAAGCTCCCGCTCAAAGGCCTGGCGGGCGGGGCGCAGCTTGAAGTCCCCCGGCCCGGTGAGCTGGCGCCGCCGCCGGGCCTGCATCCGCTGCTCCAGTTGGCGGAAGTCCCGCCGCCGCAGGATGGGGGAGTCAGCCGCGTTCATGGCGCTCTCCACCGCGTTCTGCAGCTCGCGGACGTTGCCCGGCCAGTCGTAATCCATCAGCAGGTCCATGGCACCGGGGGCCACCCCCTCGATGACCATGCCGAGCTGGTAGTTGAGCCGGTGGATAAAGTTGTCCACAAGCAGGGGCAGATCCTCCTTCCGCTCCCGCAGGGTGGGGGCCTGGATGCGGATGACGTTGAGGCGGTAATAGAGGTCGCTGCGGAATTGTCCCGCCTCCACCAGCGTCTCCAGCGGGATATTGGAGGCGGCGATCACCCGCACGTCGATGGGAATGCTCTTCTCCCCGCCCACCGGGTCGATCTCCATCTCCTGAAGTACCCGGAGAAACTTGGGCTGCATGGTGGCGGTGAGCAGGTTGACCTCGTCGAGAAAAATGGAGCCGCCGCTGGCGAGCTGAAAGCGGCCGATGCGGCCCTTCCGGGCCGCGCCGGTGAAGGCGCCGGCGGCGTAGCCGAAGAACTCGGACTCCATCAGCTCGGCCGGAATTGCGGAGCAGTTGACCCGCACAAAGTTGGCCGCCTTGCGGGCGCTCATGGCGTGGATAGAGTGGGCGATGAGCTCCTTGCCGCTGCCCGTCTCCCCCTCAATGAGCACCGTGGAGGTGGAGCGGGCGGCCTGGACGATCTGCTCCTTCAGGCGGAGGACCGAGGCGCTTTCGCCGATGATGTTGTCCAGTCCGTAGCGTGCGCCCCGCTCCCGGGACAGCTCCTGCTGGTAGAACTCCACCTTGCTGGACAGCTCGCCGATGCGCCGGGTCAGGTTCTGAGCGTCCTCCATACCCTGGACGATGACATAGAGAAACAGCCCGCACAGCTTCCCATCCCGGTCAAAGCGGGGAAAATAGGAGGTAAAGGCGGGGCCGTTGGCGTTGACGGCCTTGGCAAAGACCGGCTTGCCCGTGTGGAAGACCTCGGTGGCGTGGGTGTCGGGCACCATTTCCCAAACCTTCCGGCCGATGGCCTCCTGTGCGGTGTGGCCGGTGTAGCGCTCCCAGCCCGGGCTGACATAGGTGTAGACGCCGTCCTGGTCCAGAACCGCCATGGCGGCCAGACCCTCGATAAATTCCAGCATGGTGCTTGGATCAATGTGGTTTTCCAATGCGGCTTCCTCCACTCATACACGGTACGGAATGTATTAACGATAGCAAGCTACGCGCTGTTTTACAATGGTTAATTTCACCGAAAATGAATCTTTTTGTTTAGTTGATGCGGAGAAAATGGGTTTTTGCAAAAAATTGAGTCACAAAAAACGCCAGAAAACGTCCAAAATTGTTTGCGAAATGTACGGAAAACAAAACATGTAAGGAAATCGATACATGAGGCTTAAAACATAAGAACAGAGGGGGATTGCCAAAAGACAGCTCAAAATAAAATATTCAAATGTACGGATTACCGAACAGTGTTTGGGCGCCTGGATGTCAATGAAAATAACCGCTTTTTCTTACAGTTGCAACGGCTTGCAGAGTATTAGACAGACTTGGCACAGAAATTGCTATCTTATGAGACGCAAGCAACGGCCACCGGCCGAATCAAAAGGAGTGTAACCACTATGAAAATCATTGACCTGTCTATTCCCATTGAAGACGGACTGCCCAGTGATCCCCCGATCCAGATTCCCAAGATTCAGTATTGCAACCACAAGGACACCGCGGAGCAAATGGCTGGCTTCTTTAAGGGCTGCACCGTTGAGGATCTGCCGGAGGGCAACGGCTGGGGAATCGAGTTCCTGCAGGTGTGCACCCATTCCGGAACCCATGTGGATGCCCCCTACCACTATTACCCCACCATGAACGGCGGTGAGCGGGCCTGGACCATTGACGAGGTGCCTCTGGACTGGTTTGTGGGCGACGGCGTGGTGATGGATTTCCACGACAAGCCCGATGGATACAAGATCACCGCCAAGGATGTGGAGGAGTACTTCCAGAAGATCAACTACACCCTCAAGCCCGGCGATATTGTCTTCCTGCGCACCGACGCCGATGACCGCTGGGGCAAGCCTGAGTACCTGGTTGCGGGTGCGGGCATGAGCTATGAGGCCACCATGTGGCTGCTGGAGCGCGGCGTGCGTGTGGTGGGCACCGACGGCTGGAGCTGGGATGTGCCCCTGCCCTTCGAGGGGGAGGAATTTGAAAAGAACCACGATGCCTCCATTATCTGGGAGGCCCACCGGGTGGGCCGCGACAAGGCCTACTGCCACATCGAAAAGCTGACCAACCTGGATCAGCTCCCTGTCACCGGCTTTAAGGTAAGCTGCTTCCCGGTAAGCATCAAGGCCGCCTCCGCCGGCTGGGCCCGTGTGGTGGCCTTCGTGGAGTAACCCTTTTGTTGTGTCAGTGTAAACAACCATACATATGAAAGAGAGGGACAAACGTGGGTAACGTCATATTTGTCGTCATATTTGTCATTTTCTGCGCGTTTCTATTGGGCGCAGGCCTGATCAGCAAGCGGTGGGTCAAGGAGTCCTCCGACTTCGTGCTGGCCGGCCGTGAGATTTCCACCCCCATCAACGTGGTGGGCGTCATTGCTATCGGCTTTGCCGGCACCACGGTCACACTGGCCCCCGGCTTCACGATTCAGTACGGCCTGCTGGGCGGCCTGGGTTGGGGTGTCATCTACTCGGTGTGCGGCCTGCTGATCTTCGGCCTGCTGTACTCCAACTTTGTCCGCCGCAGCGGCGCCCAGACCCTGCCCGAGTTTCTGGAGATGCGCTACGACGGGCACACCCGTTCCGTAGTGGCCATCACCTCCGTTATCGGCATGTGCGGCATTATGGCCAATAACGTGGTGTCCAGTGTGGACAACATTGCGGCCTTCACCGGCTGGAACCGCCTGGCCATTACCGCTATTATCTTCGCTGTCATCATCGTGTTTACCTTTGTCTCCGGCCTGTGGGCCACCACCATCACCGACCTGTTCCAGGTGCTCATCGGCGTGATTGTGGTGCCCGCCACCTTCTTCATCCTGGCCGGACGATTCGGCTGGCTGGACGCCATCAGCGCCAACTGGGGTGCCGGCGACTTCATGAGCCAGGGCTTTGTGGGGGCGCTGCCCGGCATGAAGCTGACCTACCCCTCGGTGTTTAACTTCATTATCTGCTTCGCCGTAGCCCTGGTTTGGGGCAACAACTACTACTGGATGAAGGTCGCCAACTGCCGCAGTGAGAAGGTGGCCCGCCGCTCCTTCGTGGCCGCTGCCATCATCCTGATTGTGGTGTTCATGGTGCCCCTGTGCTTCATCGGCGGCTACATGGGCGCGTTCTATCCCGAGCAGCTCACCCTCAACGGCGGTACCGTGGCTCCTACCGGCACCTACGGCTATGTGGCCAAGACCTTCGTGTCTCTGTTTGGCTCCCTGGTGGTTATCAGCGCCGTGGCGGCATCCATCTCTACCGCCTCCACCTCCGCCCTGGGCGCCTCCGCTGTGGCCAACCGTGATATTTACCAGCGCCTGATCAACCCCAAGGCTGACGCAAAGAAGAGCCTGAAGATGTCCAAGATCATCATGCTGCTCATCGGCGTGGTCACCTTCGTGCTCTGCCAGTTCCCCGGCGGCCCCACCTACCTGTTCGCCTTTGCCAACTGCTGGCTGGTGCCCCCCGCCATTTTGCTGGGCCTGGGCGCCATCTGGCCCCGCTTTAACGGCCGCGGCGCCCTGTGGGGCGCGGTGTGCGGCATGGCCACCATGGCTGTGTTCACCCTGCTGGACCTGACCAAGGTGTTCTCCATCAACAGCTATGTGTATCTGGCCACCCTGGGCCTGGTGGTCACCCTGGTGGTGGCGGTGATCGCCTCCCTGTTCGGCCAGCCCAAGTATTACGGCCGCCCCGGCTGGGAGCGGGTGCCCACCGCCTCCAACCGTAAGGAGGTCAAGCTGGGCGAGTTGGAAAAGCAGATTCTGGAGATGCTGCGCATCGGCCACTGCTACATGTCCGACCTGACCGACGCCCTGGGGGTGGACTCCAAGACCTCCGGCGCCGCCGTGGAGAACCTGGATCAGGGCGGCTACCTGGTCCGTGCCGGCATGAGCGGCTCCAAGTTCTACACCTTTACCATCGCCGAGAAGGGGCTGGCGGCCCTGCCCGCCCTCAGCGGGAAGGAGGCCGAGATGGCAGAGGAGTTCCTGAACCCCCTGTATGTCCAGCTCCTGAAGGTGGTCAAGGAGAACCCCGAGCAGCAGGCGGAGTTTGTGCAGAGAAACGGCATTAAGTCCATGCGCATGTCCGCAATCTGCTCTCACCTGACCCGCCGCGGCTACGTGGTGGAGGGCGGCCTGTTCAAGCGCAAGCTGCGCATCACCGAGAAGGGCGCCGCTGCGCTTCAGAAGTACGCGTAATTCTCCTGTCTGAATCAATCTTCAGAGGGCGGGGCAGCCTGGCTGCCCCGCCCTCTGTGCAAGAAAAGGAGTGCTTTCCCATGTTTGAGGCGGAATATGCCCGCCGGCGCACCACCGCGGAGGCGGAGGCAGGCCGCATCTGCTCCGGGGATACCGTCTATCTGGCGGGCGGCCCGCTGCTCCCAGTGGACTTTGCCGCCGCCCTCCACCGGCGGGCAGCGGAGCTCCACGGGGTACGGGTGCTCAACTACCTGCCCCTGGAGCCCCTGGCTCTGCTTACCGACCCCGCCTGCGGGGACGCCTTTCAAATAGAGTCGATTTTTTACAACACCTACCAGCAGGAGGCCCAGCGCCTGGGCCGCTGCGCCTTTCTGCCCAACCACCTGCGCAATGCGGCCAGGGACTGGACCCACGGGGCGCCGGAGTACGACTGCCTGGTACTCACGGTCTCCCCTATGGACAAGCATGGCTGCTTTTCCCTGGCGGGCTCGGCCTGCATTGAGCTGGAGGTGCTCCCCCGCGCCCGGCGGGTGGTGGTGGAGGTGGCCTCCCGTGCTCCCCGGATCTTCGGGGACGTGACCCTCCATGTCTCCCAGGTGGACGCCATTGTGGAGTCCGACCGCTACCCCGCCGCCCTTTCACCCCAGTCCCCCGATGAGGTGGACCGCCAGCTTGGCCGGGTGGTGGCGGAGCTGGTGGAGAACGGGGCCACCATCCAGCTCGGCTTTGGGGGTACCATCAACGCCTTGGCCGCCGAGCTCAAGGACAAGCGGGGCCTGGGTATTCACACCGAGGCCATGTCCGACGCGGCCATGGAGCTGCTCCGGTGCGGCGCGGCGGACAACAGCCGCAAGAGCCTCCACCGGGGCAAGACGGTGACGTGCTTTACCATGGGCAGTCATGCCCTCTATGATTTCGTGGATGACAACCCCACCATCCTCCACAAGGCCCTGAGCTACACCAACGATCTGTCTGTTTTGGCGGCCAACCGGGGCATGACCTCCATCAATGCTGCGCTCCAGGTGGATCTCACCGGCCAGTGCGCCTCGGAGAGTGTGGGGCCCCGGCAGATCTCGGGCAGCGGCGGACAGGTGGACACCGCCGTAGGCGCACAGATGGCGCCCGGGGGCAAGTCGGTTATTACCCTGCGCTCTACCTACTCTGCAAAGGACCCGGACACGGGGGAGCGGCGTCTCCAGTCCCGTATACTGCCGGTACTGCCGGAGGGGGCCGTGGTGACCCTTACCCGGAGCAATACCCACTTTGTGGCCACCGAGTATGGCGCGGTCTGTTTGCGGGGGCTGACGGTTCCGCAGCGGGCCAAGGCCCTTATCTCCATCGCCCACCCGGACTTTCGGGATTGGCTGGAGGAGGAGTTTCACCGCATCTACCGCCTGTGACGGTCCGTCCGTATGTGGAAACAGAGAGCGGCCCCGGAACCGACGGGTTCCGGGGCTGCTCTTTTTGTGAAGGTTATTGGTACTGAGCCCAGTTTCCCGCAGGCTGGAGGCCGGTCCAGGTTTCGTGGACAGTGTCAGCCTTGCGCTCGTAGTCGTGGCTGTTGGTGGCCTCCTGGACCGCCAGATAGTACCAGGCATCCGGCGGGTTGTCGGGCCAGGCGATCATGTCGTCCAGCAGATCATCCGCGGTCTCGGGGAGGCGGCCCAGGACGCGGTTGATGGTGGTCATGGCCTCGGCGCGGGTGATGCTGCGGTCGGGGGCGAAGGAACCGTCAGGCTGGCCCTCCACCCAGCCCTTCACCGCGGCCTGGTTGATGTACCCGGCGGCCCAGTGGCCGGAGATGTCGGTGAAGCGGTCGTCGCCGTGGTAGGGATCGCTGTCAAAGCGGGCGGCAATGGCAGCGAACTCGCCCCGGGTGATGGGCGCCTCGGGATCGAAGGCGGAGGGGCTGCGGCCCTCCACGATGCCCATGGCCTGCATGGTGGCCACAGCGGTGGCGTACCACGCGTCGGAGGCCACGTCGGCAAAGGGGCTGGTCTCGGTCAGGTATTCCGCCCGGGCCTCGTCAGTGAGCAGACGGAAGAAGATGGTGGCCACCTCAGCGCGGGTAATAGGGGCCTCAGGGTGAACCAGGCCGTCGTCCCGGCCGATGATGTAGGCGAAGTGATCGTCCCCATTGAGCCGGTCGGGCACGCCGGTCCTTTCCCAGCCGGCGTACACAGTCTTGTTGGAGGTCATGCGGATGTCGTCGATGGGCTCGGTCAGGGCCTTGTCGGCGTACCAGCCGGTGAAGGTGTAGCCCTCCCGGATGGGCTTCTTGTCCAGCTCTACCAGGGTGTTGCGACGATACCGCTCGTCCTTGTATTCGGTGCCGCCGTTGCTCTCATAGCACAGGGTGTAGTAGGTGGTGCCACCACCGCCGCCGTGGTCCCCGCCGCCGGACTCCTTCTGATAGACCAGCGCGAAGGGGGAGAAGCTGCCGGTGGCAAACTTGATATACTGTTTGCCGTTCAGGGTTACCAGTGTGCCGTCCAGCTTCTCCGCAGGATTCTCCTTCAGTTGTTCGTCCGCCGCGCCCTCGTAGTCGCGGTCGAGCGCGTCAAAGTGGACGATGTAGAAGGGCGCAGAGGTATCGGCGTCGTCGGGCACCGGCCAGTAGAGATCTATCGTCTGGCCGTCGCCCAGGGTCACATAGGCGTTGCCGTTGCTGCTGTCCACCAGATCCATGTACTGGAGGTCGCAGAGGTAGTCGCCGTCGGGAATGCCGTTCTCAGACCCGATGATTTCATTGCTGATGTGATCAATGAGCACCTGGTCGTCCAGCACTTCGTCGGTCAGCAGGTGGACGTTTTCCGTGTCGGTGATCTGCACCAGACTGTCGTTGACGTAGTACGTAACGTCCGCCGGGGCCACCGCGGTGATGGCGTCCCCCGTCACATCGTCTGCCTTGTCCTCCACCGGGGCAGTGACGCCCTCCTCTGTCGCACCGCGAATGGTGAGGGCGCCTTCTTCAATCTTGACCGGATAGATAAATGTCTCGTCGGAATGTTCGGGAATATCTTTGAACACCGCCTGTACGAGGCCCTGATCCACCCCGTCGGAGTAGATGGTCATGGAGTAGGTCCTGTTCTGCTCGATGGCAGAGACGTCGAATTCGTCGCTGATCTTGACTTCCCCGGTCTCTGGATCCGTAAACTGGAGCCGAACGGGATCCTGGCCTTCCTTTACCGATTCCATCCGGTAGATATAACGGGCGATTCCGTCCACCGGGTCGGTGGTGCTGGTAGCGCCGTCGCTGTAAAGCTGAATATCCCAGGCCCGGGCGGTTTCGCCGGCGCCATAGGTAAAGGTCAGGTGACCGGCGAGGTCAACCGCCTGTCCAGGGCCTTCCAGCATATCGTTAATCTCCTCCGGGACGGTGAGCAGATAGCCTGCCTCAGGCAGGCCGCTGCCGCTGACAATCTGGCCGTTCTCGTCCGTGACGCCGTCATAGCTGTTGCCGCCGGTGTAAACCGTAATGTCCGCCGGGCGGATGGTGACATACTGGGTCTGGTCGACAAACCACTCGTGGGTGATGTCGGACTCGTCTGTTACCGCTCGGTCATCCGTGAAGTATTCCTTGGCCTGACCGGCCTCGGAGACGGCAAAGTCAACCTTTGCAGACGGCTGTGTGTATACTGTTCCCTGCTTGAGGAACACATCGCCCTTGACGTAGTCCGCATCGGCCGCGCCGTTATCCTTAGTGGGGACATAGGCCGCGCCCTCCTGCACGGTGACATTGCCGCCCCCAGTCAAATAGCAGATATCTGCTTCTGCGCTGATCGGCGCAGGCATTTTCAATGTGCCTGCACAAGTGAAGTTTCCGGAAATCTCGTTGCTTTGCAGCAGATCCAGCGCGCCGCCCTCTTGAATGGTGACAGTCTCCACGCCGTCAAACAGCGTCTCGCCAGAGGCGAGATGCTCGCGCAGGATGCCGCCGTCCTCAATTACAACCTCAGGGAACCCGTGGATTCTGGTAGAGGTGTAATCGCCTTTGACGATGACGCTGGCGCCGTTTCCTGTACGGGTGGGGGTGTTTTTCTCATAGTTATAAAGGTGCTGATCCAGCTCGGAATCACCCCGCACCGCGCCGCTTAGCTCGTCAGTGTCGTCCAGGATAATCGTAACCGTATGGTCGGAGGTCACTTCGCCAAACTTGTCCAGTGTGTATACGTTGGCCCGGCTGCCGTGCAGAGTAATGGAGACATTGCCGTCAACTTGGGCCGGGTTATCCTTGTCCTCCCCTTTACCGGTCGCAAAAATGGTCGGGCAGGCGGATTGGGGGCCACCGGATACTGTGATTACGACATCGCCGATCACGTCCGCACCTTCATTGCCTCCAGCGCGGATCTCACCGATCACCTCACTGCTGTCATCCACGGTGATTGTAACACCACCTGTTATGGTGGAATCTCCGGTTCCGCCGCCCCAGACGGTTTCCTCTGAGATAAGGCTGTTCTCTTTGATATGGATAAAGATGTCTCCTGTTACGTCGCTGTCGTACCCGCCGCCATAGATAGCGGCCGCATTATTGTTCATTTTAGTATTTGAAATGTTAAATGTAATATTTCCTACTACTGGAGCGTTTTTCCCATACCCGCCGCCGTAAATGGGCCTGCCAAAGCCATTATTTAGTCCGGACAGATTTATGCAAATTGAACCAGTAACCTCCGCTGAATAGGACGACCGCGCATATCCGCCGCCATAGATAGGATTATCGGTGACTGAGTTGATAAAGTCCAACGTTATATTTCCGTTGACTTTGGCATCTTTTTTATTTGCGTAACCACCAGCGCGCACATGCTGAATCTTACCGCAGTTTTCAATGTGCAGATAAACATTGCTCTCCACGGAGCCATTCACTCCGCCGCCGTATACATAGGTAAGCGGCAAGGAGGTATAAATCTCCACATGAGTGCCGCCGGTGATATCCTCGTCCAGACCTCCGCCAATCACATAGCAGCTGGATGTGCTACATGTTTTACCGTCAACAATGGTGTCTGCGGTATAATAGCTGCACTGCACGCCCGAGGCGATGGCCAACGGATAACCGTTGGCAACGATGGTATAGGTACCATAATATCTGCTAAAAAAATAATCCGTATAGTTGCAGTTAAATTTGATGTCATCTATGGTCAGGGCATCTGCCAGACTGATGTTGTACGCTCCATCCGAGGCCGAACAATACTCAAACAGCAGCTCCGCGTTCTCGTCCCCGCCTCGAAGAGTAGTCTCTACAGTGGGGCTAGTCCAGGTATCTACTGATACCTGTCCTAAGACCACGATTTCGACCGGTTTTTTCCCTTCGTTTGCCAATTCGGTTGCACGGGCCAGCGTGGTCGGCGTTTCGGCGGTCGCGCCGTCGTCCTCCTCTGTACCTTCGTTCGAGACATAAATCGTCCGCCGCTCCGCGCCGGCGTCCCTCGGCTTCTCTGCGGGCGCCTCCTGGGGCTGCGCCGGGGTAAGCCCCTCCGTCCGCACGTCTACCTCCGGTAGATTTGCAGCCAGAGTTGAAGGAGAAAAAGAAATTATAATACATAGAGCCAAAATAAGGGATAACAATCGCTTTTTCATGTTTTTAAAACTCCTCTCTTATGGATATTGGGGATATCGCGCCTCATGTTTAAAAAATTTCACTTTTTCAGTCCGTAAAATTACTTGTCGAAAAAAGCTAAAATTGACAACAAGAAAGCGTATATCTCTAGCAAAAGCGCTTGTTATTCCTGGAAAGCTGTGGTATATTATGTAATTACAACGGCGTGTTTGAAAAAGTGAAGGTTTTCAAACACGCCGCCGCTGTTTTTTCAGAGGGATTTTATGCTATAATAAAGAAAACGTTGTGGAATGGTGTTCCATTTTGCCGAAGCCACATAGAGAAAAAGAAAAGGAGGGGAACCAATGGAATGGAAGATCCTATTGTATGCCCGGCGGAAGGAACCGCTGGACATCCCGGACGACCTGTCCAAATACCCGATGAACGACTTTGAGCTGGACTACTGGCGGATTGTCAACAGCGCGCCCTTCCGCCGTCTCCAGGACAAGACCCAGGTGTTTCCCCTGGACAAGAGTGACTTTGTGCGCACCCGGCTGACCCACTCCATGGAGACCTCGGCGCTGGCCAAGCAGCTTGCCACCATGATTACCGCCAATATCCGCAAAAACAAGAGCGGCACCCCCTACGCCATGACGGAGGACGAGGCGCGGGACGCGGCCAACGCCGTCATGTGCGCCGGACTGCTTCACGACATCGGCAATCCGCCCTTCGGCCACTTCGGCGAGGTGGTCATCGGCGACTGGTTCAAGAGCCACCTGGACCGTCTGAGCTACAAGGGCAGGCCCCTGTCCCAGTGGCTGGACCGCCAGATGAAGGCCGATCTTTGCCACTTCGAGGGCAACGCCCAGGCCCTGCGCCTGCTGACCAAGGTGTACCGGGTGGACAGCGCCTTCGGTATGGATCTCATGCCTGCCGTGCTTAACACCCTGGTCAAGTACCCGGTGGATTCCACCCGGGTAGACAAGGCCAGCGCCGACGTGAAGCTCCACAAGCTGGGCTACTACAAGGCCGAGGAGGCGCTTTTCGGCGCGCTGGCCTCCGCCACCGGTACCCGGACGGTGGAGGGCTTCTGCCGCCATCCCCTGACCTATATTCTGGAGGCGGCGGATGACATCGCCTATGCCACTGCCGATCTGGAGGACGCCTACAAGAAGGGCCTGTTCACCCTGGACGAGTTCGAGCGGTTCTTCCGGGACACCCTGGAGGCGAAAAAGGACGACTGGGGCCTCAACGGCGGCCAGGTCAAAAAATCCGCCGAGATGATCGACGAGCTGACCCGCCTGCGCGAGCGGGAGAGCAGCTCCATGGCGGCCTTCCAGCGGTGGATCGCCTATGCCCGCCACTGGCTCATGTATACCGCCGCCTTTGGCTTCGTCCCCTACGGCGCCGGACAGACGGACTCCTATTCCGCCATCATGGAGGGGACGTTCCGGCGGGAGATCATGGAGGGCACCTTCCACGGCGGCTCCATCCGTATTTTGAAGGCGGCCATGGGTCGCTTTGCCTACGACTCGGAGGGAATTCTCACCCTGGAGCTGGCGGCCCAGACCATACTCACCACCCTGCTGTCCCGGTTTGTCCCGGCGGTGCTCTACCTGGATGCCGGCGACGACGCCCCCGAGGAATACCGGCCCACGGCGGCGGAGAAAAAGCTGGTCAAGCTGCTCTCCGAAAATCAACTGGCCTGCTACCGGGCCGACGCAGAGGGAAAGGATGAGGGGTACCGCCTCTATCTGCGGCTGCTGCTGGTGACCGACTTCATCAGCGGTATGACTGACTCCTATGCAAAAAATCTCTATCAGGAGCTGACGGGGATCTATTGATTCCTGCGGTGACAAAAGCAAGCGGTACCGCCCGGATGGGCGGTACCGCTTGCTTCAATCTGGAGGGAATTTGAAAGGGAATTGGGGATCAGTCCAGCACGCCGACCTCTTTGTAATAGCGCTCGGCGCCGGGGTGCATGGGGATCAGGGCGCCTTCGATGCCGCGCTCCGGACAGGTGCCGGCGGCGTTCTTATGCACGGCTTCCAGAGCATCGGCGTTCTCCATCATGGTCTTGACCAGGTTGTAGACGGTCTCCTCGGGCACGTCGGCACGGGCGCAGAGAGCGGTGTACTGGGCAAAGGTGGTGATATCCTCATCACAGCCGTCATAGGTGCCGGCGGGGATAACCACTGTGTGGTACCAGGGCTTCTCGGCCATCAGCTTGTCAACGGCCTCCTGGCCGATGTCGACGACCTTGATGCCAAAGGACATGGCCAGGTCGGTAAAGTTGGTGCCGGGGGCGGGAGTGGCGTACAGGAAGGCGTCGATATTGCCGTCCTGGAGGGCGGTGCACAGGTCGGACAGGGACAGGTTTACCACGCTGCCCAGATCATCGGTGGTCATATCGTAGGCCCACAGAACATCGTCCAGGTAACCGGCCATCATGCCGGCAGTGACACCGAATTTGGTGCCGGCCAGGTCGGGAATGCTGTTAATATCGGACTTCGCAGAAGTGATAACGTGGACCGTCGCGCCGGTGCCGGAGTGGGTGGCCACGTGCATGATCTGCTCTGCGGGCAGGCCCTCAAACTCGCCCTCGGCATTGTAGCAGGACAGGGTCATATCCATGCCCATGGTGCCGAAGTCGGTTTCGTCCATAGCCAGCAGGCGGGCATTCTCGGCGGAGCCGGTGGAGGCCTCAATAGCAAAGCTGTACTTGCCGGGGTTGGCTTTGTTCATCATGTCGGCAATGGAATTATACAGGACGTTCTGATAGCCGTTCAGGGGCCCGCAGCTGATGCGCACGGTTTCCGTACCGCCGGAGGAGCCTCCGCCCCCCTCTCCAGCATCACTGCTACAGGAGGCGATTCCCATCAGCATACCGACTGCCAGTAACAGACACATAAGTTTTGACAGCTTTTTCATAACGATATCTCCTTTTCTTTTTCTCTCCAATGGCATTCACCCGGGGGAAAATGTCACGTGGTAGACTGGGAAACGGTAACGGGGACGAACTTCTCCGAACGCTTAAACATGAACTCGGTGACAAACTCCACCACGATGATGGCGATACCTACCAAATCGGTGACCATACCGGGCACAATCAGCATCACAGCGCCCAGTATCATGAGCGGACGCTCGAACCACTTCAGGCTCCAGCGGAAGAAGAAGCCCTCGAAGCCGGAGGCCAGCAGATAGGCGCCAATGAGCGCGGTAACCAGGCTCCAGAGGATGTCCAGCACGCCGCCCTCCATCAGCAGTACCGGATTGTAGACAAACAAGTACGGCATGAGGAAGGAACAGAAGGCCAGACGGAACGCCTTGTAGCCTGTCTTGTTTGGATCGCACCCGGCCAGGCCGGCACCGGCATAGGCGGCCAGCGCCACAGGGGGGGTGATGGAGGAGATGCAGCCGAAGTAGAAGATGAACATGTGGGCGGCCAGCGGGGGAATGCCCAACTGAATCATCGTGGGGGCTACCAGGGAGGCCAGAACCAGATAGGCCGCCGTGGTTGGGACGCCCATGCCCATGATCAGGGAGACAACCATCGTCAGAACGAGCAGCAGCAGCATGCTGGTGCCGGCCACGCTGGTCAGGATGGAGGAGATGCGGTAGCCCAGGCCGCTGCCCATGATCACACCGCTGATAATACCGGCCATGGCGCAGGCAATGCCGACGGAAACGGCGCTCTTTACCGTCTGGACAGGAATCTGGAGCCACTGCTCCTTGGTCATACGGGTCTTGGGGTTGATTTCCACCAGGACGAGAGTGACGATGATGGTCAGCAGGCCAGAGCGCACGATGGTCATATTGAACACGGCCATGCAGAAGATCAGGAAGATCAGGGGGGCAAGCATGTAAATCTGCTTGAGCATGCTGCGTACCTTGGGCAGTTGGGAGCGGGGAATGCCCTTCAGCCCATGCTTGGCGGCATAGATATCGACGCCAAAGAGGACGGCCAGGAAGTAGAGAATAGCAGGGATCAGGGCGGCCTTTGCCACGGCGGTATAGGGAATGCCCAGCATTTCCGCCATAATAAAGGCGGTGGAGCCCATGATGGGGGGCATGATGGCTCCGCCGGTGGAGGCGGTGGCCTCAACCGCCGCGGCAAACTCGGGCTCAAAGCCGTTCTTTTTCATCATAGGAATGGTGAAAGTGCCGGTGCCGATGACATTGGCCGTGGGACTGCCGCTGATGGAGCCAAAGAAGCCGGAGGCCACCACAGCCACCTTGGCGGGGCCGCCGCGCATGTGGCCGAACAGGGAGGTGGCCAGATTGGTCATATAGTCGCCGATGCCGGAGACGCTCATGATAGCGCCCAGCAGGACGAACAGGACCACATAGGAGGCCGAGGCATAGAGGGGGGAGCCGAAGATACCGTCTGTGGTCAGATAGACCAAAGAGGTGAACTTCTTCAGCGTCATGCCGGGCTGGTTGAGGAAGCCGGGAATATACTTGCCCAGGAAGGCGTAGGCCACAAAGACCAGGGTGATGATGACCAGGGGATTGCCCATCTTCCGGCGGCACGCCTCAAAGATAGCGATAATCAGAAGAATGGCAAACAGAATGTCGCTGGCGTACACAATTCCGGCGCGCAGTTGCAGGTTTTCATCCAGGATGGTGATGTAGGCACAGCCGCCCAGGGCGAAGAGTGCCATAATACCGAGAAAAATTTGCTCCCAACGCTTCTCGCTGTCGACCATTGCATTGATGTAGAAGATCACCAGCAGGAAGCCCAGGTGGATCGACTTCTGCGCAATGCCCGGCATAGTGCCGAACGCTGCGGTGTAGAGGTGAAATGCTACAAAGCAGATGGCCAGGATCAGCGACACCTTTTTTAAGGCAGATTTCATGTTGCTGCTCCTCTCTTATTCTGGAATGGCGGGGGTCAGGGCATGAACACGAGGAACAGACCCAGTGTACGGCGGCAGTCCACATAGAGCTTGCCGTCCTTGCGGAAATAGTTCAGGTTCAGGTCATAGGCGCGCTTTTCCACAAATTCCAGGTGGCAGCCGGAGAAGGCGGCGGCCACGATGGGCAGCTTCAGGCCGTCGTTGCGGGGCTCGCAGCCGAACTCGGCCACGTAGGCGTCGTGATCCACCAGCTGATAGGTGTCCAGGTTGAAGCCGGTGTCAGTGGCCCCCTTGGCGGCGTTGTAGAGCTTGGAGATGGCGGCGTCGGCCTCCTCAAAGCGCTCCTTGCTGTCGCAGTAGCCGGTGATGTAGGCCAGGCGCTTGGCGCCGTTGATGTGGGGGAATTTGGTCTCGTTCTTGACGATCAGCTCCTTGGCCAGATGGGTGGTGCAGCCGAAGAGAATGTCGGTAAAGGGCTCGTAGTTCTGAATAAAGAAGGTCTGGTAACCGGCCTCGCCCTCCTTCTCACCGTAGCGGACATGCTGGCGGAAGGGGTTGTTGATCTCGCCGATGGTCTCAATGCCGCCCTCGATCAAAGCGTTGCGCATGGGATTGGGGTCAGTCCCCTTGACGCTCAGGCGATAGGAGTGGACCTTGGGCAGATTGGTGGCGGGGACGGACTGGGTCAGCCAAGTGATGGTGGTGTTCAGCTGGTAGGTGCACAGCTCGAAGTAGGAGTTCTCAAAGATGAAGTGCACGGTGCGGTCGGTGTAGCAGTCGGCGGTGGTAAAGCCCAGCTTGGTCACCAGGTCGATCGGGCGGTCGCGGTGGGTAGTGGCGATGCTGAAGTGGTCGATACAAAACGGTACCTTTTTCTCTAACATGTCATAGCCTCCTAATCCATTCTGGTCGTGTTTCCAGGGAAATTACCGGGCCATGCCGCGCTTCTTGGCGGCCTGATAGAAGCGGTCCAGAGCGTCTGCCAGGGTCTTGCGGGGGCAGGCGACGTTGATGCGCTGGTAGCCGGAACCGGCCGCGCCGAAGTCGGTGCCGTTGTCCAGGTAGAGCATGCACTCGTCGGTGAGGAACACCTTCATGTCTGCGTCGCTCATGCCGAAGCAGCGGAAGTCGCACCAGACCAGGTAGGTGCCCTCCAGCTCGGTGACCACAACTCCGGGGAAGTGCTGGGCGAAGAAGTCGCGGACATACTCATAGTTGCCCTTGATGACCTGGATGAGCTCCTCCAGCCACTCGGCGCCGTGGCGGTAGGCGGCCTCGTGGGCCACGGGGCCGAAGCGCTCGATGTGCATGAAGGCCTGGAGGCCCATCTGCTTCTGGAACTTGGCCCGCACCTCGTCGTTGGGGATGATGATGCTGGCGTAGCACAGGCCGGCCAGGTTGAAGGTCTTGCTCAGGGAGGTGCAGATTACGCAGTTGTCGGCAAACTCTTTGCCCAGGGAGGCATACACAATGTGCTTGTATCCGGGCTGGATCAGATCGTGGTGGATCTCGTCGGCCACCACCATGACGCCGTACTCGTTGCAGATCTCGCCCATCCTGCGCAGCTCCTCCTCCGTCCAGACGCGGCCGGTAGGATTCTGGGGGGAGCAGAGGAAGAACAGCTTGGCCTGCTTGCCTTCTCACGGAAGTCGTCGAAATCCACGGTATAGTGGCCCTTCTCGTCCGCCACCAGGCGGTTTTCCAGCACCTTGCGGCCGGTGTTTACGGTAGCGCCGGTGAAGTGATGGTAGTCGGGGGTCTGGATCAGGATGCCGTCGCCGGGCTGGGTAAAGGTCCAGACGGCGTTATAGAGGGCGGGAACGACCTGCTCGAAGGGGACGATCCAGTCGGGCTGAACGTCCCAATCGTGACGGGTTTTCATCCACTGGCAGCAGGACTCCCGAAAGCTGTCGGTCAGGCGGTGGTAGCCCAGCACGCCGAAGTCCGCCTCGGCTTTGATTGCGTCAATAACGCAGGGGGCGGTGCGGAACTCCATGTCGGCCACCGACAGGGGAACGATGCCCTTGGGGGGCTTATTGCCCTTGGAGTCCTTCATGATGCGGTACTTTCCGGTGCCGCGGATGGCCGGATCGCGGTCAATAATCGTTTCAAAATCGTATTTCATCGCGCATTCTCCTTTTCCAAGTCAATTTACGGCTGATAAAGAACGCCCTTCTCAGGCTTGATGCCGAGAATCTCGCGGGCCTCGGCGGCGGTGGCAATCTCACGGCCGGCCAGGATACCAAGCTTGACCGCCCGCTCCACCAACTGGGCGTTGGTGGCGTATTCGCCCTTCTTCATAAATACATTGTCCTCCAGACCGACGCGCAGGTTGTCGCAGCCGGCGGCCAGACCGGCCAGCATACAGGGCATGTGGGCTTTGCCGATTCCGGTGATCGACCAGGTGGAGCCCTCCGGCAGCTTGGAAACCAGATGGTTGATCGAGTCAATATTGCCCGGCATACCACCAGGGACATCCAGAACCAGCTGGTAGTGGAGCGGGGCCTTCAGGACGCCTTTTTTCAGGTAGTAATCCACGTTGCCCAGCATACCGGCATCAAAGATTTCAATTTCGGGCTTGATGTCCAGCTCCTGGGTGAGCAGGCCCAGCCGCTCCAGGAAGGGGGGCGTGTTCAGGAAGATGTAGCTGTTGGCCCAGTTGAGGGTACCAGGGTCATAGGAGCACATCTCGGGCATCAGGATGGGCAGGTGGGCCACCCGCATATCCTCGGAGAACTTGGTGCCGGAGGTGGTGACATTGATGATGGCATCCAGGTGGTTGGTGCGCAGGGCTTCCCGGATCATGGAGACCACCTGCACAAAGCGGCTGGTCTCCATGGTGTTCGCGCCCTCGTCATCGCGGACATGGATGTGCAGGATGCAGGCGCCGGCCCAAACTGCGGCCAGAGAATCGGCGACCAGCTCCTCCGGCGTCAGGGGGACGTAGGGGGACTGCTTGCGGGTGGTACCGCCGCCGCAGAGGGCGCAGGTGATCATAAGCTTGTTTGTTTTCATAATTGGATATCCCTTTCCGTTCCATCAAAACGACTTAAATTGCGTGCTTTATTGGAGAATCGGTATACCAGTGGAGCCAATATAGCACTTATGCATACAATTTGTAAAGATGCAACTTGCCATTTCTCTGTTATAACCAAGGAAAAGCGACGGCTTTTGTCAAATGTAACGATTTTTATTTTGTGTATTTTCTTTGCTGAGTGAATCTGCTATAATTCGAATTGGTATACCAGAGAAAAAGCAAAAAAGAGATAAAAATGGAATATTAACAAAAAAATACTACATAAAAAGAAAAATATGTGCGCCTGCTATTGCACGGAATACCGGAATGACATGGTGCGGTATTCCGATAAGGTGCGCGTTTTGGCTGGACCAATGGGACAGCCAGGAAGAGGTCCGAATGCTTACAGAACAGCTTTCCGATTTTCTATATGAAGTCCGCTATGATAGTCTGCCCTCCAAAGCGGTGGACAACGCAAAGCTCTATCTGGAGGATCTACTCGGCGTGGCGGCAGCCGGCTCAGTTCAGCCGCAGGGGGGTATCTGGCGCAGCTACTTTGCCGCCGGGGACGGACAGCAGGAGGCGACCGCCTGGAACAGCGGACTGGAGCGGCTCTCCTGTGAACATGCTGCCGCGCTGAACGCCGCGTGCGCCCATGTCATGGATATGGACGACGTGCACAACGCCTCTATCACCCACCTGGGGGCGGTAACCATCCCCGCGGCGCTGGCGGTGGGGCAGAAGCTTCACCGCTCCGGGCGTGAGGTGCTGGCTGCCATTGCCGCGGGCTACGAGATTGGCGCACGGGTGGGGGAGGCCATCAACCCAGGCTCCTACCACTACTGGCATACCACTGGAGTGGTGGGGGCGCTCTGCTCTGCCGTGGCGGCGGGCAAGCTGATGGGGCTGGACCGGGAGAAACTGCTGCACGCCATTGGCTCGGCGGGGACGCAGGCGGCCGGCCTGTGGCAGTTTCTGGAGGACGGCGCCATGAGCAAGACCCTGCACACCGCCAACGGTACCCTCTGCGGCCTGCGGTCGGCACGCCTGGCGGCGCTGGGCTTTACCGCTGCGGAGGACATTCTGGCGGGAGACCGGGGCCTGCTGGGCGCCATGACGCCGGATAACCACCCGGAGGCGCTGACGCGGGCGCTGAGCTGGGAAAACTGCGCCCTGCTGACCAACTCCCTGAAGCCCTACGCCTGCTGCCGCCACACCCACGCGGCGGACTACTGCGCCCAACTGCTGCGGGGGGAGCACCGGCTGGAGCCGGAGCACATCACCCGCATTGTGGATCACACCTATCAGGTGGCGGTCAACACGGTGGACAATCCGGAGCCGTCCACCCCCTACGGCTACAAATTCAGCGGCCAGTACTGCACCGCGGCCATGCTGGTGTACGGCCACCTGGGGGAGTCCGCCTTCACGCCGGAGGCCACCTCCGACCCACGGGTGCGGCGGCTGATGGACAAGATTACCCTGGTGTGCGACCCGGAGCTGGAGGCCAGCTATCAGGCGGACCGCAACCGGTGGGCCCACCGGTTGGAGGTGACTCTGGAGGACGGCCGGGTGCTTACCCGTCAGGTGGAGTACCCCTATGGTGACTTCAATAACCCCTTTACCTGGGCCTATGAGCACGAGAAGTTTCACACCCTGGCCGACGGGGTTCTGGGCCCGGACCGGGTTGCCGCGCTGGTTGAGCGGCTGCCGCACCTGGAGGAGCTGGATGATATAAACCGGCTGTTTGAGGGGCTGTAAGCCCTGCCTCAGCGGGCGGGCGCCGGAACGGCGGCGCCCATTACCTTACGAATGGAGCATTGCGCTATGAATCAGAACGAAGCACTTGTCAAATCCGCCATTCACGACGCGGTTATCCGCGCCGTGACCGAGATCTCCGCCGATGTGAAGGGGCTGCTTAAAGACGCACTGGCCCGGGAAACAAATGAAACCGCCCAGAGCATGCTCCGCTCCATGGTGGACAACCTGTCCATCGCCAAGGAGGGGGACAAGGCGGTGTGCCAGTCGCCCGGCTACCCCACAACCTGGCTCTCCTTTGGAGACGGCAACCTGCCGGAGTGCGCCAGGGAGGCCGTTTCGGAGGCCGTGGCCGAGGCCACGAAGAAGGGCTACCTGCGCCCCTCCATGGTGGATCCCCTGACCCGGGAGAACTCGGGAAACAACACCGGCAAGGGCGTGCCCAATATCGAGTATGAATACCACCCCGGCCAGAAATACGTCGACTTCATCATCAGCTTTAAGGGCTGCGGCGCCGAGCTGGGCAACGCCATGCAGATTATGACCACCGCCAAGCTGGGCAAAAACCTCTCCGGCCTGAAGCGCTTCATCCTGGAGACCGCCGTCAACGCCGGCGGCAAGCCCTGCCCCCCCTACGGTATCGGCATCGGAATCGGCGGCCAGATGGACATTGCCGCCAAGCTCAGCCGCAAGGCCATCTCCACCCGCCGGTGGGACGACGTGAACCCCGACCCCGAGCTGGCCGCGCTGGAGGCGGAGCTGAAGGACGCCATCAACGGCCTGGGCCTGGGCGCGGCGGGTACCGGCGGCGACACCGTCTGCCTGGCCCTCAAGATGGAGCGGGCCCACACCCACACCGCCATCGCGCCGGTGGCGATCAACTTCCACTGCTGGGTGGCCCGCCGGGCCGGTATCCGCATCTACGACGACGGCCGCGTTGAGAAGCTGCTCTGATTTCCAAAACGGCAAAAAAGGAGTATAGTAAGGATGGCTACTTATCATTTTTCCACACCTCTCCAGGAAGAGGACATGCGCAAGCTGCACGTGGGAGACGTGGTGTATCTGACCGGGCATGTATTTACGGCCCGTGACATGGCTCACCTGCGTATCCGCGGCCTGCTGGAGGAGGGGAAGCCCCTGCCCAAGGACTTTGCCGGCGCTGCGGTGTTCCACGCCGGCCCGGTGGCCCTGAAAAACGAGGACGGCTCCTGGCGGCTCAACGTCATCGGCCCCACCACCTCCATCCGTATGGAGCCCTATGCCGATGTAGTGGGCCGGATGGGGGTACGGGCGGTCATCGGAAAGGGCGGCATGGACGCCGATACCCTGCGGGCCTGCGGCCAGTACGGATACGTGTACCTCCAGGCGGCCCCCGGCTGCGCGGCCAAGCTGGCCCAGGGCATTGAGCGCATTAACGACGTGACTTGGTTTGAGCTGGGCATGCCAGAGGCCGTGTGGGACCTCCAGGCCAATGAGTTCGGCCCCCTGGTGGTGGGCATGGACACCCACGGGCAGAGCATCTACAAAAATCTGAAAGAGGCCGCGCTGCACAAGATCGACGAGGCCTATCCCGCCTGAGGGCGGACGAAAGGAGACGCGAGACAGGATGGACTACCGGATAGAACGGGACTCAATGGGGGAGATGGAGGTCCCCGCGGACCGCTACTGGGGTGCGCAGACCCAGCGGAGCTATCAGAACTTCCAGATCGGCACGGAGAAGATGCCGGAGGAGATTGTGCGGGCCTTCGGGATTCTGAAGAAGGCGGCGGCGCTGGCCAACCACAGGCTGGGGAAGCTGGACGATGAAAGGCTGGGCCTGATCAGCCGGGCCTGCGACGAGGTGGTGGCGGGGAAGCTGGACGGGCACTTCCCGCTGGTGGTGTGGCAGACGGGCAGCGGCACCCAGTCCAACATGAACGTGAACGAGGTGGTGGCCAACCGGGGCAACGAGCTGGCGGGGAAGAAGCTGCTCCACCCCAACGACCACGTAAACATGTCCCAGAGCTCCAACGACACCTTCCCCACGGCCATGCACATTGCGGCGGCGGTGGCGCTGGAGGACAAGCTGCTGCCGGCCATTGACGGGCTGGTGGAGACCTTCCGACGGCTGGAGGGGGAGAACGGGGACGTGGTGAAGAGCGGGCGGACCCACCTGCAGGACGCGGTGCCCATTACCCTGGCCCAGGAGATCAGCGGCTGGCGGACCAGCCTGGAGAAGGACAGGGCGATGGTGGAGCTGGCGCTGCCCGGCCTGCGGGAGCTGGCCCTGGGCGGGACCGCCGTGGGCACCGGGCTCAACGCCCCCAAGGGCTTTGACACGGCCGTGGCCGAGGCGGTATCGGAGCTGACGGGCAAGCCCTTTGTCACGGCCCCCAACAAGTTCCACGCCCTCACCAGTAAGGACGAGCTGGTGTTCGCCCACGGGGCGCTCAAGGCCCTGGCGGCGGATCTGATGAAAATCGCCAACGACGTGCGCTGGCTGGCCTCCGGCCCCCGGTGCGGCCTGGGGGAGATCCATATCCCGGAGAACGAGCCCGGCTCCTCCATCATGCCCGGCAAGGTCAACCCCACCCAGTGCGAGGCGGTGACCATGGTGGCGGTGCAGGTGATGGCCAACGACGTGGCGGTGGGCCTGGCGGCCTCCCAGGGCAACTTCGAGCTGAACGTGTTCATGCCGGTGTGCATCTACAACTTCATCCAGTCCGCGCGGCTGCTCACCGACTGCATCCGCTCCTTTAACGACCACTGCGCCGTGGGCATCACGGCCAACCGGGAGAAATGCCGCCACAACCTGCACAACTCCCTCATGCTGGTCACCGCCCTCAACCCCTACATCGGCTATGACAACGCGGCCAAGACCGCCAAGAAGGCCCACGCCGAGCACATCTCTCTCAAGGAGGCCTGCGTCAGCCTGGGCTTCCTCACCGCCGAGCGGTTCGACGAGGTGTTCCACCCCGAAGAGATGGTCTGAGCGGGCCGCAGAAAGGAAGAAAAACGTACTATGGACGTCAATCAGGAATCCCTCAAGCTGCACGAGGAACTGCGGGGGAAGATCGAAGTGGTGGCCCGCAGGCACATCGAGACCCGGGACGACCTGTCCCTTCTGTATACCCCCGGCGTGGCCGAGCCCTGCCGGGAAATTGCAAAGGACTATGAGAAGTCCTTTACCCTCACCCGCCGGAGCAATCTGGTGGCGGTGATCACCGACGGCTCCGCGGTGCTGGGCCTGGGGGACATCGGCCCGGCCGCCGGTATGCCGGTGATGGAGGGCAAGTGCGCCCTCTTCAAGGAGTTCGGCGGGGTGGACGCCTTCCCCATCTGTGTGGACACCAAGGACGTGGACAAGCTGGTGGAGACCATCGCCCTGATCTCCAAGAGCTTCGGCGGCATCAACCTGGAGGACATCGCCGCCCCCCGCTGCTTCGAGGTGGAGCGCCGCCTGAAGGAGGTGTGCGACATCCCCGTGTTCCACGACGACCAGCACGGCACCGCCATCGTGGTGGCCGCCGCCCTGCTCAACGCCATGCGGGTGACCGGCAAGCAGATGGGGCAGATGAAGATCGTCATCAACGGGGCCGGCGCCGCCGGCATCGCCATCGGCAAGCTGCTCATCTCCATGGGCTTCGGCAATATCGTCATGTGCGACATCAACGGCATCATCTGCGAGGGGGATGAGGGGCTCAACGCCGGACAGGAGGAGATCTCCCACATCTCCAACCGGAATCACGAGCACGGCGCTCTGGCCGACGCCCTGCGGGGGGCGGACGCCTTCGTGGGCGTGTCCCGGCCCAACCTGGTGACGGCGGAGATGGTGTCCACCATGAAGGACGGCATCGTGTTCGCCATGGCCAACCCCACCCCGGAGATCATGCCGGACGAGGCGAAGCGGGGCGGCGCGGCGGTGGTGGGCACCGGGCGCAGCGATTTTCCCAACCAGATCAACAACGTCATGGTCTTCCCCGGCATCTTCAAGGGCGCGCTGGCCGTGCGGGCCCGGGAGATCACCGAGGGGATGAAAATCCGCGCGGCCAGAGCCCTGGCCGCCCTGGTGACCGACGAGCAGCTCAGCGCCGACTACATCCTGCCCTCCGCCCTGGACAAGTCCGTGGCCGACACCGTGGCCCGCGCCGTCGCACAGGAGGCCAGGGAGCAGGGCATTGCACGGGCCTGAACACAAAAAGGAGGACGCTTTTATGCGCGAGGTTTATATTGTAGACGCCGTCCGCACTCCCGTGGGCCGCATGGGCGGCACGCTGAAGAACACCCAGGCCCACGAGATGGGGGGGCTGGTGTGCAAGGCCCTGATGGAGCGCACCGGCTTGGCCCCCGAGCTGGTGGAGGAGGTCGTCATCGCCCAGGTGAAGCAGAACGCCGTGGCCTCCAACATCGCCCGGGTGTGCGCCCTGATGGCGGGCTTCCGGGAGGAGATTCCGGCCTATACGCTGATGATGCAGTGCGGCTCCTCCCTCCAGTCGGTCAACTGCGCGGCCAACGACATCCGCTGCGGCGACGTAGACGTGGCGGTGGCCGGCGGCGTGGAGGCCATGAGCGCCACCCACTTCGAGCTGTGGAACGCCCGGTACGGCTACGGCACCGGCAACAATGTGCTGGTGGATCCCATCGTGGAGGGGGCCAAGCGGGCCCAGCCCCAGGAGACCTACGGCGTGTTCGGAATGGGCGATACCGCCGAGAACGTGGCCGAGCAGTTCCACATCTCGCGGGAGGATATGGACGAGTTTGCCTTCCACAGCCAGCGCAAGGCCGCCGAGGCGGTGGCCGCCGGCGTGTTCAAGGATGAGATTGTCCCCGTGGTGATCCCCCAGCGGAAAAAGGAGCCCATCGTGTTTGACACCGACGAGCAGCCCAGGGCCACCACCATGGAGGGCCTGGCCAAGCTCAAGCCCGTGTTCCGCACCGACGGCAAGGGCAAGGTCACTGCGGGCAACTCCTGCGGGCGCAGCGACGCGGGCGCCGCCCTGCTGCTGATGAGAGGCGAGAAGGTGAAGGAGCTGGGCGTCAAGCCCATGGCCCGCATCGTGGCCCACGCCATCGTGGGCGTGGATCCCCGCATCATGGGCATCGGCCCGGTGCCCGCCGTCCGCAAGGTGCTGGAGAAGGCGGGGCTCACACTGGACGATATCGGCATGATCGAGCTGAACGAGGCCTTCGCGGCCCAGTCCCTGGCGGTGATCCGCGAGCTGGGGCTGGACATGGCGAAGGTAAACGTCAGCGGCGGTGCCATCGCCATGGGGCACCCCCTGGGCGCCACCGGCGGGCGCATCCTGACCACCCTGGTTCACGGCATGAAGCGCACCCGCACCCGGTACGGCATCGCCACCCTGTGCATGGGCGGCGGCCAGGGCGGCGCCACGCTTCTGGAGCTGGCGGACTGAACAAGCCCTCGTTTGAGGCCCGGCGGGGAACCGCAAGGCTCCGCCGGGCTTTTTTTCCTCAAAATGGTATACCAATTAGAGAAAAAAGAAAGGATCGGTATTCCGAATGGACCGCATTTGCAACGAGGCGCTGCTGCGCAAGGTGACCACTCCCAGGGCGGCGGCAGCGCATATCAAAAACGGCTACCTGGGGAAGATCGACGTGGCCGTCATCGAGGTGGCCGCCATCCGGGCCGACGGCAGTCTGGTGCTCCCCTTCTCGGTGGGCATTGACGATACCCTGGTGAAGTATGCCGACAAGCTCATCCTGGAGGTCAACGAGGCCATCCCCCTGGAGGTGGAGGGCATGCACGACATCCTGACCCTGGAGCGGGCGCCCCACACCCAGGCCATTGAGATCTTCAAGCCCGACGATCGGGTGGGCTCCCCCTATCTGGCCTGCGACCCGGACAAGGTCGCCGCAGTCATCCTCACCAACTGCGAGGACACCAACCAGGATCTCCCCGCCCCCACCCCGGATATGGAGGCCATTGCCAGTCATATTGTCAAATTCCTACAGAGCGAGGTGGCGGCCGGCCGCCTGCCTAACCCTCTGCCCCCCATGCAGTCCGGTGTGGGCGGCGTGGCCAACGCGGTGCTCTCCGCCCTGGCCCGCTCCGAGCTGGACCACCTGAGCGTCTATACCGAGGTCATGCAGGACGCGGTGGTGGAGCTCATCGACGCGGGCAAGGTGGCCTGCGCTAGCGGCACGGCCCTCACCATCTCCCCCTCCGCCCGGGAGCGGTTCTATGCCCATATCGACGACTACAAGGGCAAGATCATCCTCCGGCCCCAGGAGCTCAGCAACGCCCCCGAGGTGATCCGCCGCCTGAGCATCATCGCCATGAACACCGCCATCGAGGTGGATCTGGCGGGCAACGTCAACTCCACCCACATCGGCGAGGGGGCCGTCATGAACGGCATCGGCGGCTCCGGCGACTACGCCCGCAACTCGGGCATCGCCATTTTCTCCACCGCCTCCACCGCCAAGGACGGCGCCATCTCCTGCATTGTGCCCCACGTGGCCCACGTGGATCACACGGAGCACGACACCGAGATCATCGTCACCGAGCAGGGCCTGGCGGATCTGCGGGGCCTGACGGCCTACGAGCGGGCCCACATCCTGATTGAGAACTGCGCCCACCCCAAGTTCCGTCCCGAGCTGCGGGAGTATGTGGAGCAGGCCTACGCCCAGAGCAAGGCTAAGCATGGCATCATCCGTCTTTGACTCCGGCTGGGGGATTTTTTGAGAGATCCCTTCTATTTGACCTCAGATTATGATAAAATAAGGAAAAAGTACTTGAGGATAAAAGGAGGAGTCCGATGAATCTCCCAACCAAGCAGGCGGACGGCAGCGGCCGCTTCTACGAGTACGTGATTGACAACATCCGCCAGATGATTGCCGATGGAGAGCTTCAGGCGGGCCAGAAGCTGCCCTCCGAGCGGGAGCTGGCCGAGAAGTTCAACGTCAGCCGTGTCCCCATCCGCGAGGCGCTCAAGATCCTGGAGTATATGGGGGTGCTGGACAGCAGCCCCGGCGACGGCACCTATGTGAAGAACACCTCCGCGCAGAGCCTGGTCAGCAAGATGGATTTTTCCTTCGACGCCACGGCGGACACCATCCGGGATCTGCTGGAGCTGCGTATCGTGCTGGAGACCTTCGCGGCCTATCACGCCGCCCAGCGGCGCACCGACGAGGATATCGCCTCCATCCAGAAGCTGCTCCGGGACATGCGGGAGGCCAAGAAGGTCAACGACGGCACCGAGGAGTCGGTGCAGAACCTGCGCAAGCTCTCCCACGGCTTCCACCAGGCCCTGGTCAGGGCCGCCCACAACGCCGTGCTCTCCAGCGTATACGAGTACCTCTATGAGCTGCTGGACATCTCCCGGCAGTTCACCATCAACAACAGCGGCATCTCGTACAGCTCTATTGTGGCCCACGAGGCCCTGTTCAGCAAGGTCATCGAGGGGGACGCGGAGGGGGCGCGCCAGTGCATGGAGGAGCACATGGAGGATGTGCGCTACAACCTCAAATCCACCATGGGAACCGATCATCCGGGACAGAAGGCCGCGATCGGCTGAGCCCGGAGCAAACACAAACAAAGATAAAACGCTCCCCGCGCGGCTGAACAGCACCCCATTTGTTAGACAGTATGATATACTGGATAACAAGTGGGGTGCTCAATTATAGCAAAAGGAAAACCAAAGAAGAGATACACGCCAGAATTTAAGAAGCTGGTAGTGGAAACCCATGCCGGAGGAAAAACTAAGTTATGGGACTCTCTCCCCCTTGGAGGCGGTTGGCATCCGCCAGGCTGGCCCGGAGCGGCTGTGGAGGGGGGAAGGAGTGCGGAGCTGCCCATGAGGCAGCTAGTGGGCACCAAGAGAGGGGTGGCCATTTGAAGCTGTCCAGAAAGGCCAGGGCAGCCGGACGGGCGGAAATACTGTGGTATCTCCAGATGGGATGCGACCGCCAAGACAACAGCTAGCAGGACAAATACTGTAAAATATAAACAACAAATGATTGACAAAATATGAGAATAGTGGTAAAATTAAAACAATTAAAGCAGTATTAGAAAAGGATATGATTCCAATGCAGTAATGGTATGTGACAATGCAAGCAAAGCGGTTGAAATCAAACATTTTGAATATTAAAAAGATTTAGGAGGAGAAAAAATGAAGAAAATTTTTTCTGTATTGCTTGCAGCCACTTTACTTTTATGTTGCATCTTACCTGCAAGCGCAGTTAGCGCATCTGAGGGAGATTCCCTGAGAGGGGAAATTACATTTGAAACTGTAACTCTTGGCGGTAAGGCCATGACGATTCCTGTTCTCGTACAAGATAGAGTTTATGGTGCGTATTCTACCGGCGGCTCCCAAATGGGAGAACAGGAAGTCACATACTATATACCAGTGACACCTGATGCCCAAGTGTATAACGAAAATTATGTACAGTCTGCGATGGCTGCGAGTAGTTCTGGGACGGCGACTGACACTTTCCCTGACCCCCATAACTACTTCCAGGTCACAACGTATATACACTATACCCTATACCCTTCGGAAGATAATACAATTAAAGATTATTTGATCTCTATTGATAATGTGGCAATTACCAAAGGAAAAGAGCCACCAGATATAGAGTGGGATATCTTAGGCATTGGAACCCCGGAAGTACGGGTTGTGCAGGCTGGGGTCGTAGAATCCGGTGGTATCCTTGATTCGATGAATCAAGTTATGGATTATACAACAGTTCAGTGGGGAACGAGGGGGATCAATACCCCTTCTAATTGGGTACCTGTCATGACTGGTAGTTATTCTGACTACTATCGTGGTCTTGCTATGTTCCGCTTTGACATTACCTATTCTACTATGGGGACAGTCACCTGCGAGTGCAATCATGTTCTTGCCAAATAAAATTTCTACCTATTAAAGAAGGGAGGAGAGGATGAAGAAATTTCCCAAAATCCTCCTATTTCTAATTCTAGTAGGGTCGTTATTCATCTGTTCTAGCTGTACGGGGCTAGAATCAACTGACTGTCTCGAAACTGAGTCAACAGCGTCTGCATACATCAGAGTATGCGATACTGAATTTACCATCACGGATGCCTGTGGTAATGCTCTAACACACCAGAACGAGTTTTCGGGTTCGCTGAATATTACTGATCAAGAACATCTTGATGAAATGCCTGGGTATATAGGCGAATATCGTTTGGAAGTCCCTTATAGTGATGAGTTTAGATATGAGAGACTCGGAGAGACGCCTGAAGGTGAGCAACAAATATTTAGCATTTCAACCATCCAGGATACCAATTTAGCGGAGTATTCTGTATCGGGGACTAGCATAGAAGAGATCACTATTGATTTTTCTGGCAAGGTTTCTTTTTGCGGAAACGATATGACATTTAATGTGTTCCTATCTATGCCATGCAATGGACTAGGCGAGAAGGGATGTATTCGTTTCTACGGAGCAGCGAATAAGGAAGCTCATTTTAAGATCGAAGGAGATATGATTAAATTTTCGGGAGTAGAGCCCGAAACTGGAGCAATTTCCTATGCAGGAAAAGTGTCGAATCCCTATGTTTATCTAGCCCTTGAAACGGGGGAGGGGACGATTGATTTGAGCGATGTGGGAGAAGGTAATATACTGATTACTACGGGGAAGAATACTCGAAAAATTATTGCAGACGGAGGATAGTAATAGCATGGCCGCCTATCTATATAGATAGGCGGCCATCTGTATTTAAAGATTGTTTGCTACAAGTTAGTAGACACTGGCAGCCATCATGGGACCCTGGGCGGCCAGAAAGGGTAGGCCGGGTGGTACTTTATAAAGAAAATGTGCCGTGCTATAAGGTAGGGGGGGTCAGGCAATACCTGCCCCCCCTACCTTCGCCGCTCGACCCCCTTAAGGGTAACGGTATCGGATTTTTACTGCACGTGTGCGTCTGGCCTGGACTGGCCAGGATCACCACCACGCCTTTTCATTTTTTAGTATAGCAGGAAACAAGCATAATGTAAATTCTTGTTTAACGATCTAACGAGGGCTCTTTCCTCTGCTGAACAGGAGCCTGGTGTTCTGCCTGTTGGGCTTCTGCCCGCGCCGTGGCGGCCGCGAGTTGTGCGGCCAGACTGGGGGTAGAGGTCCCGCGCTCCGGGTCAAGAAGCTGGGAGCGGAGCTTCAGCACATCTACAAAAGTAAGGTTCAAACCTCTGCTCTGGACTTTATGGAACACACTTTTTGCAGAGCGGATGACATCATCCCTGACACTCGGAGTAGCCCGCACGATATGGGAAAAACGATCCAGGTATATATCCTGGATGTATTCTCGGGTTATTGGGAACATGTTCTGGATAAGGAAAGCATTATGGCGGCTCTCAACACGGCCGAACCGTATTGTATCACAAAACCCATGGAACGCTTCAAACATGAACTCATCGACGATCTGGATTACTACAATAACCGACGCAATAAGGCTAAGCGAAAGGGCTTGCCGCCTGCAATTCACAGACAACAAGCCCTTTCGGCTGCTTGAACAATTTTTGTTCGTAAATATTGTTTAACTTTTTGGGGGAACTTCAGACGCGCGGGGGGTGTTTTTTCCTTTGGTCAGTCCGCCCGCAGGGCGGTCTCCAGCAGATCCAGCACCGCCAGGATGCGCTCCCGGGGCACCAGAGGGGAGGGCTTTCCCTCCCGAATGCAGGACAGGAAGTGCCCCAGCTCGGCGTAGTACCAGCCGGTGGGGGGGACGTTGATGCCGGTGGGGATTTTGACGGCCTCCTCCGTGTCGAAGACCACCGGCTCCGAGCCGTGGGGGTAGGCGGTGACGGTATTGCCGTCATAAATCACCATGGCGTTCTCAAAATACACCCGCCAGACGGCGGTGAAGGGGATGGAGGCGTTGAGCCAGCCCGCCTCGGCCATGACGTTGACCCCGCCGCAGCGGTACTCCCAGCGGTACAGCTCCGGGGAGTCCATGGCCGGGCCGCCGCAGGGGCGGCACTCCGCCTGGTCGGGGACGCCGAAGAGGGAGACGATCACGTCCAGATCGTGGATGTGCAGATCGAAGGGGACCAGCCCGCTCTTGCTTTTGTCAAAGAGCCAGCCGCCCTGGGCCCACTCCGGACGGGCGGACAGCCGCTGGAACACCGCGTCCAGGGGCCTGCCGTAGGTGCCCTCCCGCACCAGCTTCCGCAGCACCTCAATTTCCCGGGTGAACTGGAGCACCTGGGCCACATAGAGGTTTACCCCCTTCTCCCCGGCCAGGGCGAACATGGCCTCGGCGTCCGCCCGGGTGAGGGCGCAGGGCTTTTCCACGATGGTGGTCTTGCCCAGGGAGAGGCTCTCCATCACGTTGTCCCGGTGGAGGAAGGTGGGGGTGCAGATGTCCACCACGTCCACGCCTCCGGCCTCCACCAGGTCGGTGATGCTCTCATAGCAGGGCACGCCCCACTGGGCGGCCCGCTCCCGCCCGGCGGGGGAGGGGTCCACCACGCCCGTCACGGCGCAACCGTCCAGGTGGAGATAGTTGCTGTGGTGCACGGTGCCCATGCCGCCCGCGCCCACGATTCCGATGTTGATCATGGCCGCCACCTCACAGGACGAAGCCGTGGGCTGTGAGGTACTCCGCCGAGTCCTTCACGGCCTGGTTGATCTCGGCCAGATCCTTCGCTCCGGCCTGGGTGAACTCGATCTCGATGCTGAAGGGGCAGTCGTTGCCCGCCTTTGCCAGCTTGTCGAAGACCAGGGGGAAGTCCAGCCAGCCCTTGCCCAGGGCGGGGAAGTCCCATACCGTCCGCTCGCCGCCCTTGTCCTTGAGGTGCATGTAGCGGATGGCGTCCATGCTGGCGTCCAGATCCGCCCCCAAGTCCACGTTGCCGTAGAAGAGGGCGTTGGCGGTGTCGTAGTTGATGCCCACCCGGGGGGAGCCCACCCGATCCACGATCTCCTTCAGGATCTTGCCGCTCCCGTGGTCGCCGTGGGTCTCCAGCACCAGGGTGAGGCCGTAGTTCTCCAGCTCGGGCACCAGGGCGCGGATGTGCTCCGCCACCACCTCGTTGGAGGCCACGGCCTGATCCGCCAGATGGGCCTCGCCGATGGAGGAGACGATGTAGCCGCAGCCGAAGAAGGCGGCCAGGCGGATGTTGCTGATAAAGTCGTGGATGCGCCCGGTGTCCATCAGGTTGCAGTGGCCGCTCATGGAGAAGGGGGTGAGGCCCTTTTCGGCCAGCCGCTCCTTCACCTGCCACAGCCGCTCGAAGCTCTGGTCGGGGAACACATGCTCCGTCCAGCCCTTGGTGGCGGTGAGCTCGATGTAGCGGAACCCGGCGGCGGCGATGCCGTCGATGGCCTGCTCAATGGAATAGCCGTGGTAGCAGTTGGAGTTGACCGCGATGATGCGTCCCATAATATCCTCCTTTTCAGAAGGGGGGGGGGGGGGGGGGGG
>NZ_CAXSQB010000028.1:41457-47059 GCF_964239415.1 Clostridium sp. ATCC BAA-442
CCCCCCCCCCCCCCCCCCCCCCCCCCGCTGGCGTTAAATGACGAACTGCTCCAGATAGCGCTTGGACAGGCGCAGGGAGTCCAGGATGCGCTCCCGGCTGCCCTCGAAGGCCCGGTCCTCCACCTCGATGCAGGTGTATCCGCTGTAGCCGATGTCGGTGAGGGCGGAGACGTACTTGGCCCAGCTCACGTCGCCCAGGCCGGGCAGCTTGGGCTCCATATACTGAAGGGGGTAGGCCATGACGCCCACCCGGGCCAGCTTCTCGGGGTAGAGCTTGATGTCCTTGTAGTGGACGTGGAAGATGCGGTCCTTGAACTCGTACAGGGGGCGGATGTAGTCCATCTGCTGCCAGATGAAGTGGCTGGGATCGTAGTTGATGCCGAAGTTGGGGCTGGGGAGGATTTCAAAGCACCTGCGCCAGATGTCGGGGGTGGTGAAGAGGTTCTGGCCGCCGGGCCAGTTGGTGGCGTCGAACCACATGGGGCAGTTCTCGATGGCCACCTTGACGTGGTGTTCCTCGGCAAAGGCGACGATGGGGGGCCAGATCTCCCGGAACAGCTCCAGGTTTTCCTCCACGGTCTTGTGGGTGGCCCGGCCCACGAAGGTGGTGACCATGCCCACGCCCAGCTTCTCGCTGGCCAGGATGACCTTTTTCAGGTGGGCGATATTGGCCGCCCGCTTCTCCAGATCCTCGTCCATGGTGTTGGGGTAAAAGGCCAGGGAGGAGAGCTCCACGCCCCGCTCCTTGCAGTAGCCCAGGATATAGGCGGCCTTCTCGTCGGTGAGGCCATCCACGTCGATGTGGCTCACCCCGGCGTAGCGGCGCTCGGCCTTGCCGGAGGGCCAGCAGGCCGCCTCCACGCAGGAGAAGCCCAGGTCGCGGGCGGTGTCGATCATCTCCTCAAAGCTCCAGCCGTCCAGGATGGCGCTGACAAAACCAAGTTTCATATTGTGAAAACTCCTTTCGTTAATCCTGGGCGACGGACACCGCCCTGCCTGTCCGGGAGGACTCCAGACAGGCAAACACGGCCCGCATGGCGGTGAGCACCGACTCTCCGGAGATGGCGGGGGGCGTGTTGCCGGTCAGGCAGTCCATGAAGCAGTCGATGACGCCGGAGGCGGTCTGGTTGTCGTTGGTCTGGATGGCCTCCAGCTCGTAGAGCGCCTTCTCCCCGCCGGCGGTGATGAGCTTGAGGGAGTAGGCCGGGTCGTCGTAGATGCGCAGGATGCCCTTTGTGCCGTAGAGCACGGTGGAGTTGTCCTCCGCGCCGTAGTAGGTCCAGCTGGCGGTCATGGTGCCGATGGCGCCGCCGCTCATGCGGTAGATGCAGATGGCGTTGTCGTCCACGCCGATGAGCTGCCCGTCGGCCCCCCGCTTGTCCAGGGTGGTCACCTTGGCGGTGGCCTCCACCACGGTCTGGCCCAGCAGGTACTGGATGAGGTCAGTCTTGTGGATGCCCAGGTCGGCCATGGCGCCCATGGCGGCCTTACTCTTGTCGAAGAACCAGGTGTTCTTGCCCGGATCCACGCTCCAGGTCTCGGGGCCGCCGTGGCCGAAGGTGGTGCGGAAGGTGAGAATGTCCCCCAGCACCCCGTCCGCCACCAACTGGCGGGCCTTCTGGTGGGCCTTTGTCAGGCGCTGGTTCTGGCCGATCATGAGGAACCTGCCGCTCTCCCGGGCGGCGGCGGCCATGGCCTCGCAGTCGGCCAAGGTGGTGGCCATGGGCTTCTCGCAGAGCACATGCTTGCCCGCCCTCAGGGCGGCGATGGTCAGCTCCGCGTGGGCGGTGTTGGCCGCGCAAATGCTCACCGCGTCGATGGCCGGGTCGGCCAGCAGCGCCTCCCAGGTGGGGTAGGCCTGGCCGCCCCACTGGGCGGCCAGGGCCTGGGCCCGCTCCTGGTTGAGGTCGTAGTACCCGGCCAGCCGGGCCTGGGGGTGGGCGGCGTACTCGGGGATGTGGCGCACCTGGGCAATCTTGCCGCAGCCGATGATGCCGATATTGAACATAATGTGGGATGCTCCTTTCTCTTACGCGTCGGCTTCCTTCTTCTGGAGCAGCACGGCGACGATCACGATGACGCCCTTGCAGGCCTCCCGCAGGAAGGGGGGCACGCCGAAGAGGGTCAGCAGGTTGTTCATTACGCCGATGATGAGCATGCCCAGTACGGTACCCACGATGGAGCCCTTGCCGCCGGACATGCTGGTGCCGCCCACGATGACGGCGGCGATGGCGTCCATCTCATAGCCGCTGCCGGCGCTGGCGTAGTCCATGGAGCCGATGCGGGAGACCTGGATGATGGCGGCGATGGCCACCAGCATGCCGGTGAGCATGTAGATGCGGCGCTTAACCTTGTTGACGTTGATGCCGGACAGGCGGGCGGTGCGGATGTTGGAGCCCACGGCGAACACATGGCGGCCGAAGGTGGTGCGCTTGGACACCACATAGAGGACGGCGGCGATGGCCAGCCAGTAGAGGATGGGCATGATGTAGAAGCTGCCGATTTTCAGATTGGCGATCTGGAGGAAGCCCTTGGGCACGGAGGGGTTGGCGTGCTGGGTCAGGTGCTGGGTGACGGAGCGGAAGATCTGCATGGTGCCCAGGGTGGCGATGAAGGGGGGCAGCTTGCCGTGGGCGATGAGCACGCCGTTGAGCCAGCCCAGCAGCGCGCCGAAGACCAGGCCCACGGCGATGGCGATGATGTAGGCGGGCACGCCGGTGATGCCCATGCCGGCCAGCAGGCCGGTGGCGCTGCCGTCCACCACCATCATGACCATAGCGCCCACGGCCACCAGGGTGGAGCCGACGGACAGATCAATGCCGCCGGAGATGATGACGAAGGTCATGCCCAGGGCGATGATGCCCACGGGGGCGTTGTTGCGCAGAATGTTGAGCCAGTTGGTCAGCAGGGAGAGCAGCAGCTCGCCCACGCTGCCCTCGCCAAAGTTGTAGATCATGATGGCGGTCTGGACGACGATCATCAGAATCAGCACCAGGCCGGTGCTGACCAGGGGGTTCTGCTTCCAGGCGGCGACCAGTCCGCCGCCGGAGGATTTCTTTTCCAGTTCTTTCGTTCCCATAGCCGTTACTCCTCTGTATGAATTGCCTGTGCGGAAGGCGCCGCGCCGCCGGTGGCCAGGTGCATGATGGTCTGCTCGTTCATGTCCGCCCCGGAGACCTCGCCCTGGAGGGCGCCGTGGTACAGAACCAGGGCGCGGTCGCACACGCGGATGATCTCCTGGGCCTCGCTGGACAGCACCACCACGGCCACGCCCTCCCGGGCCAGCCGCAGGATGATGTCGTAGATCTCCTCCTTGGCGCCCACGTCCACGCCCTGGGTGGGGTTGTCCAGAATCAGCACCTTGGGGTGGGCGGACAGCCATTTGGCCAGCACCACCTTCTGTTGGTTGCCGCCGGACAGGCTGGTGATGAGGTCGGTCTTTTTGCCCATCTTGATGTGCAGCTCGCCCACCTGGCGGTCAAACTCCGCGTCCCGGCGGCGCTGGTTGATGAGGCCCCGGCGGGCCAGCCGGGGGAGGGTGACCATGGAGCCGTTCTCCACGATATCCATGTCCTTGATGATGCCGTTCTCCTTGCGGTTGCGGGGGACATAGCCGATGCCCAGCCGGATGGCCTGGGGGGTGGAGGTCACCTTGACGGGCCGGCCCTCCACAAAGAGCTGCCCGGTGTAGGGCAGGTCGCCGAAGACGGCCTGGAACAGCTCGCTGCGGCCGTCGCCCAGCAGGCCGGTGACGCCCAGCACCTCGCCGGCGTGGACGGTGAAGGAGATGTCCCGGAAGTGGGCGCAGTCGCCCAGCCCCTCCCCACGGAGGATTTCGCCGCCCAGCTCCTTGTCCTGGTGCAGGTTCTCGGTGCGCACGTCGTGGCCCACCATGAACCGGGCCAGGTCGGCGGTGGTCACCTCGGCCACCGGCCCGGCGGCCACCATGTTGCCGTCCCGCAGCACGGTGTACCGGTTGCAGACCTCCATGACCTCCTTGAGCTTGTGGGAGATGAAGACGATGGCCACGTTCTGCTTTTGAAGCATACGCATCATATCAAACACGCGCTCAATCTCCGGGTCGGTCAGGGAGGTGGTGGGCTCGTCCATGATAATCAGGGAGGCCTCCATCATCATGGCGCGTGAAATTTCCACAATCTGTTTGTAGGACGCATCCAGCTCCCGCACCATGGTGCGGGGATCCAGGTTCAGCTCCAGACGGTCAAAGACCTCCTGGGTCTTCCGGATCATGGCCTTGGCGTCCAACAGGCCGTATTTGGTTTTCAGTTCCCGGCCGATAAACATGTTCTCGTAGATGGCCAGATCGTTGATCAGGCTGAGCTCCTGGTGGATAAAGGCGACTCCCGCGCTGAGGGAGTCCGAGGGGGTGCGGAAGTGGACGGGGGTGCCATCGATGACGATCTCACCGCGGTCGGCGGGCAGCACGCCGCCCAGTATGTTCATCAGTGTGGACTTGCCCGCGCCGTTCTCGCCCAGCAGGGCGCAGATCTCCCCGCCCTGAATGGAGAAGTCCACGTGCTTGAGCACGTCGTTGGAACCGAAGGATTTGCAGATGCCGCGCATCTCCAGTGTCATGAGATCACATCCATTTCTGTTCTTTCGGGAAAGGGGCTATGGCTGGTGCCATAGCCCCTTTATCAGCGGGAAATCTGATTAGTAGGGAGAATTCTCGTCCAGGTGGGACTCCACGGTGTCGCGGTCCAGAATGGTGGTGGGGATGATCTTCACGGGGTCCTCGGGGGCGTTGCCGTTCAGAATATCCAGCGCCATGTCCACGGCGTCCTCCACCATGTCGGGGGAGTACAGGGCGGACTGCAGCCAGATGTCCTGGTTCTCGTCGGCCAGCATCATGTTGAACCACTCCTGGGCACCGCCGCCGCCGGTGATGACCTTGATGTCGGTGCGGCCGGCGTCACGGATGGCCTGCAGGACGCCGATGGAGGTCTCGTCGTCCATGGAGAAGACGGCGTCAATCTGGGAATTGGCGGTCAGAATGTCCGCCATGTCCGCGCGGCCGGCCCCGCGGGTGAATTCCGTTGCGTACTCGATGAGGTTCATGTCGGGGGCCAGCTCAGCCATGTGCTCGGTGAAGCCCTGCTTGCGCAGCTCGGCCACGGAGCCGGAGGTGGGCACGTCCAGGATGACCACGGTGCCCTCGGTGCCGATCTTGTCCACGATGTACTGGGCGCTCTGATAGCCCATGTCGTAGTTGTCGCCGGACACGCGGTACACGCCGTCGGCGTCGATGGCGATATCGAAATTCACAACGGTGATGCCCTCGTCAATGGCCTGCTGGATGGGAGCCTCCATGCCCTCCCACTGGGGGAAGGCCACGATGGCGTCGGCGCCCCAGGTTTTGAAATCATCGAGCTGGGTGGTCATCTGGGCGGCGTCATTGCTGACAGACACCAGATATTCGATCTTGCCCTCGTCGGCCAGCTCCTTACAACGCTGCTCAGCGTAGTAGGCCACGCCGGCGGACCAGCCGTGGGTGACGGCGGGGGCCAGGATGCCGATCTTGTAGACCTCGCCCTCAGGCGCGGGGGTGTCGGTGGCGGCGGTGCCCAGGAGTGGTTCAACA
>NZ_CAXSQB010000029.1:0-21715 GCF_964239415.1 Clostridium sp. ATCC BAA-442
GTGCCGCAGCTTAGCTGCGGCACACGCCCTTTTTGCATTTTGGAGAACTGATATGCGTCCAATGGTTTCCATGCAAAAGGTACGCAAATAAAGGATAACCTTCTGGAATGGGGCGGTGAAAACTGTGAATTTGTTTCTGAGAGCCATGTCGTTTATGATAAGTACAGAAATAGGGCTGTTCAGCGCTGTAAAACTGGAGAATTTAGACAGTATGGCAGCCACATAGGAGGGACGTTCTATGAGTGCAAACGCACACACCGCCGTAATGACCGACTTGGAGCAGCGGATTCAGGATGGCCGGCAGCTCTCCGCTCCGCGGCCGCGCATCAACAGGATCATGGAGGACCGCTTTTACGGCCAGAAGCCCCGGGTGGATATCCAGCGAGCGGTGCTCTTTACGCAGTCCATGATGCAGACGGAGGCCTATCCCCAGGTGCTCCGCACCGCGCTGGCCATCCAGTACATGATGGAGCACATAGAAGTGGTGATCCAGCCCCATGAGCTCATTGTCGGCACGGCCGGCGGTCCGGGCCGCTACTGTGTGCTATATCCTGAGACCCGGGGCGGCCAGTTCCCGCGTGATCTGCCCAAGATCCTCAAGGCGGAGGGCAAGGCGGGCTACGCCATGACCCAGGCGGAGGTGGATACCGTTCTCAACGAGGTGGTTCCGTACTGGAAGGGCAAGACCTCCCATGAGCTCTATCTGAACATGCTCCCTAGGGAGACCCGCAGGGTGATCTACGGCGACGAGGAGTATGCCACCCAGGGCCTCATCTTCGACGAGGCCAACAACGCCCACACACTGAGCTGGACCGGCTCCTATGAAAAGGTAATCAGGGAGGGCCTGGAGAGCATCATCCGCGAGCTGGAGGAGAAGAAGGCGGGCATCGAGGGCAACCTGCTGCACAACCAGATGGACAAGATCTACTATCTGGACGCCGCGATTCTCTCCTGCAAGGCCATGATTACATATGCCCACCGCTATGCGGACAGGGCCGAGGCGATGGCCGCGGAGGAGAGCGACCCGGTACGCCGGGCCGAGCTGGAGACCATTGCGGAGATTTGCCGCCATGTGCCCGAGCACCCCGCCCGGAACTTCTATGAGGCGGTGCAGGCCCAGTGGTTCCTCCAGGTGGGCTACCGGCTGGAGAACATGAACGGCGGCGGTGTGGGTTTGGGCCGCCTGGACCAGTATCTCTATCCCCTCTACAAGGCGGGCCTGGAGGACGGCACCCTCACGGAGGAGCGGGCCATGGAAATCCTGGAATGCATGTTTATCAAGGTGGGTGAGGTGGTCCCCTACCAGGGCAAGAGCACGGCGGGCGGCCACGAGGGCTACACCCACTTTGAGGCCCTTTCCCTGGGCGGCCTGACCCCCGACGGCCGGGACGCCACCAATCCACTGACCTACCTCATCCTCCGCTCCAAGAAGGAGTTCCCCTTCCAGTATCCCGATGTCAGCCTGCGGGTTCACGCCAATACCCCGGATAAGCTGCTCCGGGCCGCCGCCGAGGTGGTGAAGGTGGGATACGGCTGCCCCAAGTTCTTCAACGACGAGGAGTTTATCACCCACTACATCGCCGCCGGCGTGCCGCTGCACATTGCCCGCGACTATGCCGCCTGTGGCTGCTGCGGGGGCCGCCTGCCCGACTATGAGACTTACCTGGCTGCGGTGTGCAACCTGAACATCACCGCCGTCCTAGAGATGGCCATGAGCGACGGCTGGGTTCACTTTGGGGACGGGAAGTACGAGAAATTCCTGGATACGCCCATCCCTGCCGGACAGATTCAGAACATGGACGATCTGATGGTCAATCTGGAGGCGGCGTTTACCTTCTTTGTGCGCCACATCATGAAGCGTACCGGCACCCTGGAGCAGAGCAACGCCCTGAAGCTGGCCTGCCCGTTTACCTCCGCCCTCAGCGAGGCGGGGCGGATCAACATGAAGGATCTGCACCAGCCCTGTGACAGGGACTACGGCCTGTATATCGACAACGGTGCGGTGAATGTCATTGGCATCGGCACCCTGATCGAATCGCTCTCCGCCCTGGATGAGTTCGTATTCCGGGGCAGGGAATTCACCCTGGAGCAGGTCCGCCAGGCGGTAAACGCCAACTTTGAGGGCTATGAGCCCATGCGCCAGAAGCTGCTCAGCGCACCCAAGTTTGCCAACGGCGACCAGCACGCCCTGGAGCTGGCCCGGCGGTTTGACACCATGATGCAGAACGTCATTGTCCGCCACCGCACCATGCACGGCGGACAGAAGCACCTGAAGTTTGTGCCGGTGGCCTCCCACGTGGCCCTGGGCGGCAAGACCATTGCCACACCCAACGGACGCAGGGCGGGTGTGGCCCTGTCCGAGGGAATCTCCCCCACCCAGGGCACCGATGAAAACGGCCCCATCACCACGCTTAACGCCGTGGCGGCCATCAACAGCCATGCCCACGACCTGACGATGCAGCGCCTGCTGAACATCAAGCTGTCTCCCGCATTCCTGGAGGGGGAGAGCGGTATTCAGAACTTTATCCAGATCATCCG
This sequence comes from Clostridium sp. ATCC BAA-442, assembly GCF_964239415.1. Lineage (NCBI taxonomy): Bacteria > Bacillati > Bacillota > Clostridia > Eubacteriales > Clostridiaceae > Clostridium > Clostridium sp. ATCC BAA-442. The sequence goes on from NZ_CAXSQB010000029.1 coordinate 2,539, forward strand.
CACCTTTGTGGATCTGAAACTGTGGCACATTCAGTTCAACGTCGTCAACCGGGAGACCCTGCTGGCCGCGCAGAAGGACCCGGACAAATACCGCAACCTGGTGGTGCGTGTGGCAGGCTACTGCGCCTACTTCACCGACCTGAGTGAGAAGCTGCAGACGGAGATTATCAACCGTACCGAGCACACCAGCATGTGCACCGAATAAACCATCCGCAGGAGGGAGGTGGGGCGGCATGAGCCAATCCGCAGTGGGAACCATCTTCAATGTGCAGCGCTTCAGCCTCCACGACGGCCCCGGCATGCGGGACCTGATTTTTCTAAAGGGCTGCCCGCTCCGGTGCGAGTGGTGCGCCAATCCGGAGTCACAGCATGCGGAGCCTGAGTTGAGCTGCCGCCCTTCCAAATGCATCGGCTGCCGGGCCTGCACGGCTGCGTGCCCCACCGGGGCCGCCGCCGTGGCGGCAGGCGGCCGGATTCAGGTGGACCGCGCCGCCTGCCGGAGCTGCTTTGCCTGTGTCCGGGCCTGCTGCTCCGGCGCGCTGAGCCGGATCGGTGAAGAGCTTGACGCCAGGACCCTGGTGGAGCGGGTGATGGCCCAGCACATGAGCTGGCGCGCCGAAGGCGGTGTGACGCTCAGCGGAGGTGAGCCTCTGGCTCAGCCCGATTTTGCTGCCGAGCTGCTGCAACGGTTCCGGGAGGAGGGGGTGGGGACGGCCCTGGAGACCTGTGGATACGTGCCCTTTGAGGCGTTCCAGAAGGCCGCGCCCTTTTGCCAGCTTATCTTTTTTGATCTCAAATGTATGGCTTCGGAGGTACACAGGCGGTACACCGGGGTGGACAACCGGCGGATTCTGGACAACCTGATGGCGCTCTCCCGGGAATTCCCTGATTTGCCCCTCCGGGTGCGCACCCCTCTGATCCCCGGCGTCAACGACGGCCTGGAACAGTTGTCCGAAATCGTGCAGTTCCTGCGGAGGCTCCCATCGCTGGCCGACTACGAGCTGCTCCCCTATCACAACTGGGGGGAGGGAAAGTACCGCCAACTGGGCCGGAGCTATCCCCTGGCCGGACTGGAGCCGCCGGACAGGGGGGCGGTAAGGCGCCTCAACGACGAGCTGCGGGCTGAGTTGGGCCTGCGACCGGGACAGGAGTGATTTTCATGGATATCATTGATTTTCGTTACCGTCCGCCCTATGGCAGCTACCGGGAGACCATTATGTACCGGGATCTGGAGCGGGCAAAGCGCTGTTCCGAGGCGTTCGGTATGAACCAGTCCCCGGCTGTGGCTGCCAGGGATATGGAGGCATCTTTAACGGAAATGGACCGGGCGGGCATCGGCATGGCGGTGCTGGCCGGACGCAAGGTACTTCCTCACATCGGCGTTGTCGACAATCAAGACATTGTGGATCTGATCCACGCCTACCCCGGGCGGTTTACCGGCATGGCGGGGGTGGACCCCAGCGACGGGCCGGAGGCCATGGAGGAGCTGGAACGGTACGTCGTGGGCGAGGGCCTGCGGGGCATCGTCATGGAACCGGGACTGACCAAGACCCCCATGTTCGTGGAGGATGAACGGATTTTCCCGCTCTATGAGCGCTGCCAGGCGCTGGGTGTCCCCGTCATGCTCATGGTGGGCTCCAACTGCGGCCCGGACATCGAGTACTCCAAGCCGGAGCACGCCGAGCGGGTGGCCAAGGCGTTTCCCAAATTGAACATCATCCTCTCCCACGGAGGCTGGCCCTGGGTGACGGAGGCCATTCACGTGGCGTATCGCTATAAAAATGTCTATCTGCTGCCGGATTTGTACCAGTTCAACGGCCCGGGAAGCGGAGAGTACCTGGCTGCGGCGAACTATATCCTGCGGGATCAGATGCTCTTTGGTTCCGCCTACCCCTATGTCTCCCTGCGGGAGGCGGTGGACTACTTCCTGGAGGGGCGCCTGAGACCCGAGGCCCAGCCCGCTTTCCTGGCCGGCAACGCCCGCAGAATCTTGGAGCTGGAGCGTGTGTGAGTCCAGCCTGAGATAAATACAACTTTCAAGGGAGGTCTCAAATGTGAGTACGCAACTAAAAGCACAGCAAGGATTGACCAATCTCACTCCGATCAAGGTGATCCACATCCTGATATCCCTGGCAATCATGGTCTGTTTCAAGTTTGTCCCCGCCGCGGAGCCGCTGACCCCTCTCGGGGTGGAGGTGATCGGTATCTTTCTGGGGATGCTCTATGGCTGGCTGATCGCCAACGACTCCTTCTGGCCCAGCATTTTCGGCTTGCTTTTCCTGGGACTGAGCAGCTACTCCACCGTACCCGCCGTCCTGAGGGATGGCTTCGGCAATTCCACCGTCCTGCTGCTGTTCTTCTTCTTCGCCTTTACCAACATCATCAGCGCCGCCGGTATCACCGAGTATATCGCGCGCTGGATCGTCAGCCGCAAGGTTGTGCAGGGCAGGCCATATCTGCTGACCCTGATGATCTTCCTGGCCATGTGCGCGCTGGTCATCATGGTTTCCTGCGCTGCGGCCACCATGGTAATTTTCCCCCTGATCAAGGAGATCTGCCGCCTCTACGGCGTTAAGCCCGGCAGCAAGTGGGCCTCTATCACCCTGGTGGGCACAATCTGTGTGGGCTGCTCCTTCTACATGCTGCTGCCATTCAAGTCTCTGCCCGCTGTGGTGTTCTCCAGCTATACCCAGATGTCCGGCGGCGACTCCATCGCGCTTGTCCCCTATCTGGCGATCGTGGTCGTCATCACCGCTATTACCATGGCCCTGCTGCTGGTGCTGATGAAATTTGTCCTCCGGTGCGATGTCAGCGTAATTGCCTCCAGCAACAAATCCATGGAAGAGCTGCCCAAGCTGAGCCGGTATCAGAAATTTATCATGGTCTTCTTTGTGACTGTGATCGTCCTGCTGCTGTTCCCCTCCTTCGTGCCCAAGACCTTTATTGTCAGTACGGTGCTGAACAATGTGGGCGCCACCGGCATCCTGCTGGGCGCTGTCGGCGTCTATATTATGGTCAGTCTGAAGGAGGGCATGCCTGCCGTCCAACTGTTCTCCAAGAACATTGGCTGGTCCATCATCTTCATCCTGGCCGCCGCGCTGAGTATCGCCGATGCCATGGCCGCCGAGTCCACCGGAATCTCGGCCTGGCTGGTGGAGCTGATCACGCCGGTGGTCCAGGGCAAGAGCCCTCTCGTCCTCACCGCAGTAATGTGTGTTGTCGGTATGGCCCTCACCAACGTGGCTAATAACATCGCCACCGCAGCCATGCTGACGCCCATCGCCTACAGTGTGGGCATCGCCTGCGGCGCCAATCCGGCGGCACTGGCGGTCTGTGTGCTGCTGGCCACCAATATGGGTATGGCAACCCCGCCCGCCAGTGCTCCTGCGGCCATTGTCCACGGCGAAAAGGAGTGGATTCCCGGAAGTGACGCCGTGAAATACGGCCTTGTCTGCTGCGGCATCACCCTGGTTCTTATTCTGGCCGTGATCTTCCCCATGGCAAACGTCATGTTCTGATGCAGCAGGGTCTGGAGCATACGTGAAAAGCCCCCCCGGTATCCCAACAGGATACCGGCGGGGCTTTTCAACCTTTTTATTTGCAGGTGCAATCCTTGAAGTATCGCTTCAGCGCACACACCACCGACTGTTCCTCCCGAAGCAGGGACTTTCCTGATTGGTGGACCAGCAGGAAGGTGGCATGTCCGAAATCCAGTCCATGAACCATGACGGGCTGCACCGCTCCCTGGCTGACAAAATACTCGTACTGGGAGGTAAACCTGGGAAAGATAGCGGCGCACCTGTTCTGCGCCACATACTGCAAGATGGCGTCCTTGCTGTGGCAGCGGAATCCGGCCTCTCCACTGAAATAGTGTCCGAACAGAAGCCAGTTGTCGTCGTTTACGTGGGAATAGGTGCCAAGGGGCACCTGCGCAAGCATCTGAGGCGTGATTTCCCCTGTCAGAGCCAGGGGATGGCCGGAGCCGAGAAACAGGTATTCCGGGTCTTCAATCACCTCGCAGCAGTCCCAGCCGTTTTTGCGGATCCGCTCCAGGGTGGCGGTCGAGTCCGCCTGATTTTCCTTGCGGATCGGGAGCAGGCCGATGTGGACCCCGTTCTCCTCCATTTTGTGAATGATCTCGCTGCGCCGACATTCGTGGAGCAGCAGATTGATGTCGGGGTGCCGGTCCTTCAGGCAGGGGATAAACCCCGCGGAGAGAAAATTGCACATGGTGGTGGTGCTCTGTATGTGTACCTCCCGGGGAACCTCCTCCAGAGGGGTGGATTCCTGCCAGCCGTTCACCATTTGAAGAATGATCTTTACGTCCCCGTAAACCCACTTGCCATAGGCGGTGAGCTCGATGCCGCGGCTCGTCCGCCGCAGCAGTTGGTGCCCCAGCTCGTCCTCCAGGGCGTCGATCATCTTACTGACAGAGGGCTGGGTGGTGTAGAGCTCGTTAGCCGCTTTTGTGAAGGAGCTGTGCTGCACTACTTTATCGAATGCGATAAGCTGTTCGATGCGCATAGCGGAACCTCCCTTTTTCAGGCCGCACCGGGGCCCACAGTCAGATCGCCTCGGATATGGCATCCCCCATGTCGCTGCAGGAGAGCCGCTTGCCTCCCGGAGTCATAATGTCGCCGGTGCGGTATCCGTCGTCCAAAACCTTGACAATGGCCGCCTCAATCGCGTCGGCCTCGACGGTCATATGGAAGGAGAGGCGGAGCATCAGTGCCGCAGAGAGGATCTCGGCAATGGGATTGGCAATGTTCTGGCCGGCAATGTCCGGCGCTGAGCCGCCGGCGCACTCGTATAATCCCTTGCCCTCGCTCCCAATGTCGCCGGAGCCGGCAATACCCATGGAGCCGGCGGCACTGTTGGCCAGGTCGGACAGGATATCGCCGAACATATTTTCTGCCGCGATTACGTCAAAATACCCCGGCCTGCTCACCAGGCGGGCGGCGCAGCCGTCAATCAGCATGGTCTCATAGTGAACCTCAGGGTATTCCTCGGCCACCTTTTCATATACCGTCTGCCACAGCACGCCGGTCTCCATGGCGTTGGGCTTGTTTACCATCGTGACGTGCTTTTTGCGGCCCATGGCCAGGTCAAACGCGCAGTGGGCGTGCCGCTCGATCTGTGACCAGGTGTAGACGCACTCATCGCAGGCGGTCAGTTCGCCGCCGATCTCCTTCCTATACTTGCCCGCATAGAAGATACCCGCGGTATTCTCCCGCAGAACAATGAGATCCAGTTCCCGGGCCACCGTATCCTTGAGCGGAGAGGCCTGGATCAGTTGGGGATAGACCTTGGCCGGACGGATATTGGCAAAGAGCTCCATGCCACGCCGGAACGAAGCCAGGGCCTTCACTGCGGCCTCCTTACGGCTTGGGTATTTTTTGGTGCCGTTGGCGCCGGTGAAGGTGTATTTGCGGGGATCACCCACCGAGCCGAACAGGATGCTGTCGCAGGAACGCCCCAGCTCATAATCCTGCGGACGCAGGGCATCGCCGTAGGCCTCCAGACCGGCGACACCGCCGATTATATCATAATAATGGAACGTGTGCCCAAATTTCTGTGCGACCCGCTCCAATACCTTGATACTTTCGTTGACGACTTCCGGACCAATTCCATCCCCGCGCAGAACGGCAATTTTCTTTTCCATGGCAGGCACACTCCCAATCTTTATAAGAATATATACGATTTGTTTTGTGCAATTTCATTATACCAAAGCTTATCATGTGAGAGAAATTCCAAAACAAAAGGGTTACCTTCAGAAAAGTTATGGAGGGCTTTCGCTCCGGCGTATGCCCGAGCGAAAGCCAGGCCCCCCGCGGAGCAAAACGCTCCGGGGGCCTGGCTTGAGAGATGTAAAAAACCGTATGTTTATCAGCAGTATAAAAGGGCCGCCCGTTCCCGCCGGTCGATTTTCGCCTGAAAGCGCGCCATACATTCAGCGGGGAATCCTGGGGCCGATGAGTAAGACGACATCATTGCTCGCGGAGCAATCAATAGCTCATCTGCGGCATCAGGCTCTGCTGGGGCTGCACAGGTGAGGGTCCGGGCAGCGGACTCTTATCGGGGGGATGACGATGGCTGCACCGGAAGCTGGCGGCCGGTGTGGTCGATGGTGTAGTCCACGTTGTATTCCCCGGGGAGAATCAACTCGGAGATGGGGACAAAGGTGTAGCCCTCCTGTAGCAGGGTTTCGAGGATGGCGGGCAGGGCCTCGGGGGTATGGAGGGCGGCGTTGTGGAAGAGAACGATGGACCCGGGCTGGACCCGGCTCACCACCCGCTCCGTGATCTCCCCGGCGGGGAGATCCTTCCAGTCCAGACTGTCCACGTCCCACTGGATGGGCTCCATCCCGATGGAGCGGATGGACGTAATTACATTGTTGTCGTATTCTCCGTAGGGCGGGCGGATCAGGGTGGGGCGCACGCCGGTGACGGCCTCAATTTTGTCGTTGCAGGCCTCCACATCGGCGACGATCGCCTCGCTGGAGAGCTGAGACATGTGGGCGTGGGAGTTGGAGTGGTTCATCACCTCGTGGCCGGCGTCGTGGAGGGCCTTGACGGACTCCGGGTATTTGTCCACCCAGTCCCCCACCACGAAGAAGGTGGCCTTTACGTTGTATTTTCCAAGGATGTCGATGAGCTGCTGGGTGTCCTCGTTGCCCCAGGCGGCGTCAAAGGAGATGGCCAGCATCTTCTGGTCCCGCTGAACGCAGTAGATGGGAAGCTGCCGGTCGGTGGGGGGGGCCTCCGCCCCCCCCCACTGCCGGGGCGTTGACCAGGGCAAACATGGCCGCCGCCAGCAGGGCGCACGCCAGCACGGTCAGGGTCCGGCGCCGCAGGATCAAACACTTCATACAAAAATCCGCTCCCTTCTCAAATAGGCCGTTTTTTCATTTATATGTAAAGGAGCGTGAGCGCATGCCCTGGCGAAATCTTAACGCAATCTTTATATGAAAGTGAAAAAGGCAGCGAAATTCCAACAAAAGCTGTGATATAATATAATGTAAAATTTTATGCAGGGGAGGCGGGAACCATGACGGACCAGCGGCCGGATCCGGACGCACTGCTGCGGGAGCTCAAGCTGAAAGAGGAGACCAGGACGGGAAAGCTGAAGATATTCTTCGGTTATGCGGCGGGCGTGGGCAAGACCTACGCCATGCTGGAGGCCGCCCACCACGCCAAGGAGATGGGCGTGGACGTGGTGGCCGGGTACATCGAGCCGCACGTCCGGCCGGAAACCCTGGCTCTGCTGGACGGGCTGGAGCAGCTCCCCAACAAGGAGATCCCCTATAAGAATATCACGCTGCGGGAGTTTGATCTGGACGGGGCCCTGGCGCGGAAGCCCCCGCTCATCCTGGTGGATGAGCTGGCCCACACCAACGCCGCTGGGAGCCGGCACCGCAAGCGCTACCAGGATATCGAGGAGCTGCTGCGGGCAGGCATCAGCGTCTACACCACCGTCAACGTGCAGCACCTGGAGAGCCTCAATGACGTGGTGGCCTCCATCACCGGCATTGCGGTGGCGGAGCGGCTGCCCGACCGGATCTTTGACCGCGCCGACCAGGTTGAGGTAGTGGACATCGAGCCGGCGGATCTGCTGGAGCGGCTCAAGGAGGGCAAGATCTACCGGCCCAACCAGGCGGCCCGGGCCATGGACCACTTCTTCACCCTGAAGAATCTGGCCGCCCTGCGCGAGATCGCCCTGCGGCGCACCGCAGACCGGCTCAACCGGGCGGCGGACACCGGGGTGGGCACCAAGGCCAAGAGTAGCGAGCACATCCTGGTCTGCCTGTCCGGCGCGCCGTCCAACGCCAATGTCATCCGCACGGCGGCCCGCATGGCGGAGGCCTTCCGCAGCAGCTTCACCGCCCTATTCGTGGAGACCTCCGACTTCAAGGACATGAGCGACGACAACCGCAGCCGCCTGCGGGCCAACCTGCGCCTGGCGGAGGAGCTGGGGGCCCGCATCGCCACGGTGTACGGCGACGACACCCCCCTCCAGATCGCCGAGTACGCCCGGGCCAGCGGCGTGACTAAAATCGTCCTGGGCCGGAGCAATAACAAGCGCTTCTTTTGGGAGCGGAGCAAAAACCTGGTGGACCGGCTCAACGCCCTGGCCCCCGATCTGGACATCCACATCATCCCGGACACCTACCCCGCCTACCGGGCGCCGCGGAAGAGCTGGAACCTCAGCGAGCGGTTCACCGTCAAGGACGCGCTGCGCACCCTGGTGATCCTGGCGGTGTGCACGATGGTGGGCCTGGCCTTCGCCTATCTGGACTTCAGCGAGGCCAACATCATCATGATCTACCAGTTGGGCGTGCTGGTGGTGGCCATGGTCACCAGCGGGCGGCTCTATAGCCTGGCGGCCTCCATCCTGTCCATTCTTATCTTCAATTTCTTCTTTACCGTCCCGCTGTTCACGCTCCACTTCAACGACAAGAGCTATCTGGCCACCTTCCTGGTGATGTTCCTGGTGGCCTTCCTGAGCAGCTCGCTGACCACCCGCATCAAGCGGCAGGCGCGGCTGGCCTCCCGGCAGGCCTACCGCACCCAGGTGCTTCTGGAGGCCAGCCAGACCCTCCAGAAGGCGGAGGGCCAGGAGGCCATTCTGGAGGCCATGGCGGTACAACTGCGCAAGCTGCTGGAGCGGACGGCCCTGTACTACCCGGTGCTGCCCGACGGCACCCTGGGCCAGCCCCGGTTCTTCCCCGTGGAGCCCACCGTGGACACAGGGGCATACCTGGGCCCTGACGAGACGGCGGTGGCCTCCTGGGTGCAGAAGAACAACAAGCACGCCGGCGCCACCACCAACACCCTGCCCAACGCCAAGTGCCTCTATCTGGCGGTGCGGGGGGAGGGCAGCGCCCTGGCGGTGGCGGGTATTGCCATCGAGGAGGGCCGGGAGCCTGACGCCTTTGAGAAAAACCTGATGCTGGCCATCGTGGACGAGTGCGGCCTGGTGCTGGAGAAGGAGCTGCTGGGCCAGGAGAAGCACCGGGTGGAGGAGCAGGCCCAGCAGGAGGCCCTGCGGGCCAACCTGCTGCGGGCCATCTCCCACGATCTGCGCACCCCGCTGACCGCCATTTCGGGCAACGCGGGCATTCTCATGGAGAACGCCTCCGTGCTGGACGCGGCCAAGCGGCGGCAGCTCTACACCTCTATCTACGACGACTCCATGTGGCTGGCCAACCTGGTGGAGAACCTGCTCTCCGTCTCCCGCATTGAGAACGGCACCATACGTCTGAAGATGGAGCCGGAGCTGCTGGAGGAGGTGTTCCAGGAGGCCCTGACCCACCTGGACCGGAAGGCCAAGGAGCACACCATTACCGTGGAGCTGCCTGACGACATGCTTATGGCCAAAATGGACGCCCGCCTGATCGTGCAGGTGGTCATCAACATCGTCAACAACGCCATCAAATACACGCCCCCCGGCTCCCATGTCCAGGTGTCCGCCCGGAAGCGGGGAGAGAGCGTGGAGGTGCGCATCGCCGACGACGGCCCCGGCATCTCGGACGAGGCCAAGGCCAAGCTGTTCGACATGTTTTACACAGCCAACAACGCCCGGGGCGACGGGCGGCGGGGCCTGGGGCTGGGCCTGTCCCTGTGCCGCTCCATTGTGCAGGCCCACGGCGGCTCCATCACCGTGGAGGACAACTATCCCAAGGGCGCTATCTTCAGCTTTACACTACCACTTGCGGAGGTGAACACCGATGAACAAACCTCAAATCTTGATCATTGAAGACGACAACGCCATCGGCAACCTGATTTCCACCACCCTGGAGACCCAGCACTACCAGTACCGGCGGGCCAAAAACGGCGCCTCCGGCGTGCTGGAGGCGGCCTCCTGCCGGCCCGACGTGATCCTGCTGGATCTGGGCCTGCCCGACATGGACGGCGTGGACATCATCAAGAAGGTGCGCACCTGGAGCAACACCCCCATCATTGTCATCTCCGCCCGCAGCGAGGATCACGACAAGGTGGAGGCCCTGGATGCCGGGGCGGACGACTATCTGACCAAGCCCTTCTCGGTGGAGGAGCTGCTGGCCCGGCTGCGGGTGTCCCTGCGCCGGGTGCGCTACGACAGCGAGAAGGTGGACGAGGCGGCCAGCATCTACCAGAACGGCGGGCTGAAAATCGACTACGCCGCCGGCTGCACCTACCAGAACGGGAAGGAGATCCACCTGACCCCCATCGAGTACAAGCTGCTGTGCCTGCTGGCCCAGAACACCGGCAAGGTGCTCACCCACAACTACATTCTCAACAAGATCTGGAGCAGCGCCCTGCCCTCCGACACCCCCTCCCTGCGGGTGTTTATGGCCACGCTGCGCAAGAAGATCGAGCCCGATCCCAGCCACCCCCGGTACATCCAGACCCACATCGGCGTGGGCTACCGGATGATCCGCCAGCCCGACGAGGAGGCCGGGGCGGAGAGCGAGGCATGAGCGGGGGAGGAGAGGCCATGCTGTATCCCTACCGCCCCGCCGGGGAGCACCGGCTCCCTGGACTGCGGCCTGGGTGCGCGGCAGGCCCTGGGGCGCTGCTGGGCCTGATGCGGGATGTGGGACAGCTCTTTGACTGTGAGCCTGTGGTGCTCCAGCGGCCGGACAGCCCGGCGCTGCTGCTGTTCTACCCGGACACGGTGTTCCCGTGGCGGGATCTGGCGGAGGTGTGCGGCGGGGCGCTGGCGGGGCTGGCGGGGTTCTGGCCCGTGACGGTGTACGGCACCACCGCCCGGCGGGAGACCGGCGAGCTACGGGCCGCCGTGCGTGCGGACGGCGCCGCAGTTATCCGCCTGCGCTCGGTGTCCGGCCGGCCCTTTGACCAGCTCACCGGCCTGTGCCTGCGGGTGGAGATGGACACTCCGGCCCGGGCCGCCGCCTGGGCCGCCCTGTGCGCCGGGAGCGCCCGCGCCCGGTCCAGCGCCGCCCTGGAGCCCGCTCAGGCCGCCGCCCTGGGGGATGGCCTTCCGGTCCGCCGCCCCACGGGGAGCCGCTACGCCTACCTGGCCTGGGAGGAGGACGCCGGTGTGCTGGACGCGTTGGAGGCCCTCTCGGCCCGGCAGAAGGAGGCGCTGTGGCGCGGCTTCCTCCAGGACGGGACCCAGCCCATGGAATTCCAGTGGCTGTGGGACGCCTACCGGGAGGGGGCGGTGGACTCCCTGCTGGAGTGGGAGCTCACCCTCCAGCTCACCCTGGAAGCCCTGGGCTTCGCGGTGGTCAACGGGGCGGGCCGGTTTACCGTCACCGGGCCGGACGGTTCGGCGCGCAGCTTTGATCTGATCCGCGGCGGCCCGGCCGAAAAGCTGTTTCTGAAAATCCTGTTTCCCCTGGACAAGCGGGAATAAAAGATGTCCCCCGGAACCAATCGGTTCCGGGGGACGCTTTTGTATGGAAGAGGAAGATCAGGAGGTACTTACATCCAGTGCTCCTCGCCGTCATAGACACGGTAGCTGTGGGCGTTGGTGGCCTCCACAATGTCGTGGTAGGCCCAGTAGGAGGCGCTCACATCGGGGAACTGGCGCAGCTCGCCGGCGTGGTCGTCCACGTAGTCCTCGTCCGCCGCCCGGTCCAGCAGGCGGTTGGTGATGGCCGTCACCTCCGCCCGGGTGATGGTGGCCTCCGGCCGGAAGGTGCCGTCGGTGTAGCCGGTGATCCACCCGTACTGCACCGCCCCCACCACCTGGTCGTAGAACCAGTCGGAGGAGGTCACATCGGAGAAGGGATTCTCCCCGCCCTCGGGCAGGCGGGCAAAGCGCATGGCCATCACCGTGAACTCCGCCCGGGTGATGGTGCGCTCCGGGGCGAATTTCCCGCCGCCTACGCCTTCCACCATGCCCAGGGAGGCCAGGGTCTCCACCGCGCGGGCGTACCAGGCGTCGGCGGGCACGTCGGTGAAGCGGACCGCGGCGGACACCTCCTGGTCCAGCAGGAGGTTGTAGAACATCTGGGCCGCCTGGGCCCGGGGCATGTGGTCGTCGGGGCCGAAGAGGCCGGTTCCGTAGCCATTGAGGTAGGCCATATGGTCGGTGGTGTTGAGCCAGCGGTCCACGCCCGTATCCGGGGCCTTCTCCACGGCGCGGAACTCCGCCTCAATGGTGTGGTTCTTACGAACGGTTTCAAAGGTGTAACGGCTGACCGCGCCCACACTTTCGCCGTCCACCAGCACGTCGGCAATCTCATACCCGGCATCGGGGGTGATGCGGAAGGTCTTGTCGCTGCCGCGGCTCACCCGCACCCTGCCGTCCGGGCTGATCCCGCCGCCATGGCCCGCGCTGGCCTCAATGGTGTACCGGGCCGTGCCGGTGCTACCGCCGCCGTTATAGCTCCACTGCGCATAGAGGACGGCATCCTGGCCGGTGAGCTGGAAGGCGTCGCCGGCGGCATAATCCTCACCGCTGCCGTCCGCCTGGGTGTTCCACCCGGCAAAGCTGTAACCGGAGCGGGTGAAGGTGTTTTCCGCCACGGTGACGGTGCTCCACTTGTCGGCGCTCTGGTCGGCAGGGGCCGAGCCCTCGCCGCCGTTGGCGTTATAGGTCAGGGTGACGGTGCCCTCGTTGGCGTCGGGGACGTTGTTATTGTTGGTATCCTCACCGAAGGTCACGGAAATGGTGTGATCTTCCCGGACATCGGCGAAGGTGTAGGATTCCCACTTTTCCCAGGTGTCCATGCCGGGCAGCAGGTTGACCCCGTTGTTCACATAGGCATTGCCGTCGATGGTGACCCGGTCCACGGCATAGCCGGTGTCCGGAGTAAAATCAAACTTCTGGCTGTTCCCGGCCGGGACATAGACCTTGCCCTCCGGGGCGATGGAGCCGTTCTCACCCGCGGAGGAGGTGATGGAGGGATTCTGAGTGATGTCGGGCTTGCCGTCGTCATTGGTATCCCAGCCCCAGACGGCGTAAACAGTGATATCAGAGTTGGTGAAGGTCACCTGCTCCACAACACCGGCGGGCATGGTGTCACCCTGCGAGAGAATGCGGTCAATCTGTGTCTTGGACCAGCCCACGAAACGGGCCGTTCCCTTGTCGCTGGTTGTAGTTCCGGTGAGGCTGAGGCCGCTTCCATCGGCCAGGGCAACCGTATTGCCCTTGACATAAGTGCCGCTGTCGGTGGGCAGAACCCCCTGCAAGGTGCCGCTCTCCAGCTCGTTTTCGGCGTAGGTCAGCGTGTACTTGCCGGTCTCGTTCACGTCCGGCACGCCGTCGCCATTGGTATCCACGCCCCAGGCGGCGTAAACCGTCGTGTCGCCGTTGATGTCTACGTTGGCAACAGTGGTGGGCGCTGTATCGCTGGCGGTGTAGATCTTGTTTCCAGTGGTGTCCGCTGTCCATCCAATAAACAACACATCCACGCCGTCCTGCTGATCGTGAGTGGGGGCGGGGGACTGCTTCAAGGTGTAGCCGGTCTGGGTGTCCAGCAGCTCCGTTCCGGGGCCGCCGCTGCCGCCGTTGGGATCATAGGTCAGAACATGGAGATTTTTGCTGTTGACCGTAACGGTGCCGGTGAAGTCTTCGTAGTTGGTGCTGGAAATTGTAATTGCTATGTCTGCAACCTTTGTTTCTTCATCAGACTCCACGGCGTTGACGGGCAGGCGCAGGACACCGGCATTTACCCTGACAGCGTCAGTGGTAAAGTATCCCTCTTTGGCTATTGTAATATTACCCGACTTATAGGAGATGTTTCCCAAGCCATCCAGTCCAGCAGTCAACTGGGAGAGGGGATAGGTATACGTCCTGGCGGCCCGGTTGGCGATGGTCAAGGCGCCGGGATTGGCAGAAATCTGATTCTGGCCGGGATCAGCTTTGGTAACGACCACCGGCTTACTTGCTTGGGCTGGACGCAGAACGTAGTGCATGGCCCGGTCGCCGGTCAGCTCGTAAGAAAGGGTGACCGACCGATTGCCGGCGTTTGCATTGCTCAGTGTTCCGGTGGCGGTCACATCCACATCATCGCTGCCTACAATGTCAGCTTGGGTCAGTTCGGCATCGACTGTAACCGACGCATGTCCATCATAGGGCCACGTATACGGACTGGAGTGACCGTTCAGCTTCACGGTGCTGTCATCCACGGAAATCGGCTTTTGAGCCACAGATACGGTGACGGTACCGCTGGGGGGGGCATAGCCGCCGTCTCCGCCTTGTTCCGCCACGCTGGCGGTAATGACAGCGGTTCCGCTGCCGGTGATGGTAACCTCACCACTCGGGGCTACTGTTACCACATCTTCATTGTTGCTAGTAAAGGTAACTAGACTATCAGGAGAAATAGGGCTATCATCCTTTTGAAGTTCGACAGTTAGAGTGAAGTTTTCATCCCCATAGGTCTTGTTGATGGTACCATTTGTAACAACCTCATCTCCCTGCCGGATCACAACCGGATAAATGGGCAGATTGGTAATCGTGATGGTCAGTGTCCCGGACTTGGACTCTGGCGCAAAATTGGAATCACTGTGGCTGAAAACCCAATAGAGGGGTACCTCTTCGCCGGCGGATGTATTCTGAAGGGAGGTATCGGTCACCGCTTGCGAATGTTGCCCATCCATATACCAAGTCAGGTTCCCAGCCCTCAGGCCGGTCAGGTTATCTTGAATCGACGGGTCAATGGAAATGGTGGCAGGGGGCAGCTTGGACAGGAGCTGCGTTTCACCATGCGCCACTGTCCACTTCCCGTCGGACACGTTAATGCTATAAGCGGCCGGTTGAATGACAAAGGTCTTGGAGGCGCTGCCCGCCAGCAGGTCGCCGGCACCAGTGGAGGTAACAACGGCCTTGGCAGTCTCTCCGGCGTTTGTGGCATCTGTGTAAGTTACGGTATAGTCCGCCGGATTCCCATAGGTATGGGAATAGCCCCACAGATTTAATGTAACGCTTACCTCGGGGCTCTGCTCCGTGCCGTTGTAGGTCAGGTCCTCCGCGCCGGACAGGGCAATCAGCATATCCTCCGGGGGCAGTTTGACGGTGCCGGTGCATTCCAGTGTACCGCTGCCATCTGTCTGGTCAAGACCTTCCCGCAGAATCAGGGTGCTTCCCTCGTCTACGGTGACGGTGCCGTTATTGGTCAGTTTGCCGTCCTGGCCGATTTCCAGAGTGGCGTAGGCGTAGTTTCGGTCATTCTGGACGACCCGCAGCTCGGTGCCGCTTTCCACCACAAGCGGATAGTCAATCACCGGTTCACCCCAGACCTGGATATTGGCCTCTGTGTCATTCAGGTGAACCGTACCGTCCTCACCCACCGTCGCGCTCGTATTACTGCCCTCATAGCTGATAAAAATACCGTCCCAGTCAGCGAAGCCGGAGGGGGCCCCAATGCCGTCCGGGGCCACGATGACGGCGTTTCCGCCCGTGCCGGTGGTGAAGGCTCCGTTGTCGCTTGTACCGATAGCACGGTTGCCGCGGCCGATGCTGGTGGAGTCCGCACCGCCCTCGGCGTATACCACACCGCCGTTGATGGTGACGGTTCCGCTATAGTTTGCGTTCTCACCGGAGCCGATGCCCGCGCCGCCGGTACTGCCGCTTGACCCACCGATGGCCGTGACGTATCCGCCGTTGATGGTAACATTGCCGGTTACAGTCCCGCTGCCGACCTCGTAGCCGCCGCCGATGCCCGCGCCGCCTCCGGAGCCTCGGGCAATGATGGTACCACCGTTGATGGTGATATTGCCAAAATTACTGCTGGCGCCATATCCACCGCCGATTCCGGCCGCCCCCAAACCGATGGATGCCCCGCCGGCGGAGGCCTCGAGTAATCCGTTTCCTTCAAAGGTAACGGAGGAACCGGACTCCACCCAGATGGCAGGATGATTCCGGTAACCTCTGAGAGTGTTGTTGCCCTCCAATATAAAGGTGACATCTGCGTTACCAGTTATATCAATAGCAGATTTCTCAACGCCCGGTGAGTCAATAGTAAGATTACTAAGCGTAATTGTATGGGTTCCGCCATCAATGGTCTGATTCCTCCTGTTCCCACTCCAGGTCTCTTCGCTTTCACTAAAAGCTAGAGAAGTTGAAGGAAGAATAGATAGTAACATACATAAAGATAATAATGCGGCAAACCACCGTTTTTTTTGATGTCTCATGGTGTATCCTCCTTTTTGTAAATGTCTAACCTTTTTAAACGAGGATACAACATTTTGCGATAGGAAGATTTAGGAAATAAATTTGTAAAATATATTAATAGCCTGTTGCAATTTTCCTGCAAAAATGATATATTTACTAAACATCCACATGTTTGATAATGTAGACATTTAAAAACACGATGTCCGCTTCTGCGGGCATTTTTTATGCGCGGCCGGTCGGGGCGGGGACGGCTGGAGCAAAATGAAGCCAGTTGGCACTTCCGTGCGCCCAAAGTGGCGAAAATTGAGCAAAAGAGAAAGAAAACCGACGGGTATCTCTTGCAATCTTTTGGCAAAATGGTATAATGTCTCCGGTTACTGTATTTGAGTATAGTAGTGCAACGTAAATCTAGGAGGAATGACAAATGGCCAACACGCATAAGTATGTCTATTTGTTCTCAGAGGGCAACGGCTCCATGCGGGAGCTGCTGGGCGGCAAGGGCGCCAACCTGGCTGAGATGACCAATCTGGGTATGCCCGTGCCCCAGGGCTTCACCGTCACCACCGAGGCCTGCACCCAGTATTATAACGACGGCCGCCAGATCAACGCGGACATCCAGGCCCAGATCTACGAGTACCTGGGCAAGATGGAGGCCATCTGCGGCAAGAAGTTCGCCGATCCCGAGAACCCCCTGCTGGTTTCCGTGCGCTCCGGCGCCCGCGCCTCCATGCCCGGCATGATGGACACCATCCTCAACCTGGGCCTGAACGACACCGTGGTGGAGGGCCTGGCCAAGTTCACCAACAACCCCCGCTTCGCCTACGACTCCTACCGCCGGTTCATCCAGATGTTCTCCGACGTGGTGATGGAGCTGAGCAAGAAGCGCTTTGAGGAGATTATCGACGACGTCAAGGCCAAAAAGGGCGTCAAGCAGGACGTGGAGCTGGACACCGAGGACATGAAGAACCTGGTGGTTCTGTTCAAGGAGTTCTACAAGAAGGAGAAGGGCGAGGACTTCCCCCAGGATCCCAAGGTCCAGCTCATGGAGGCCGTCAAGGCCGTGTTCCGCTCCTGGGACAACCCCCGCGCCAACGTCTACCGCCGCATGAACGAGATCCCCTACGACTGGGGCACCGCCGTCAACGTCCAGTCCATGGTGTTCGGCAACTCCGGCGACAACTCCGGCACCGGCGTGGCCTTCACCCGCAACCCCGCCACCGGCGAGAAGGCCCTGTTCGGCGAGTACCTGATCAACGCCCAGGGCGAGGACGTGGTGGCCGGCGTGCGCACCCCTTCCCCCATCTCCAAGCTGCATGAGGAGATGCCCGCGGTGTACGAGCAGTTCGCCGCCATCGCCGACCGCCTGGAGAAGCACTACAAGGACATGCAGGACATGGAGTTCACCATTGAGAACGGCAAGCTCTATATGCTGCAGACCCGCAACGGCAAGCGCACCGCCGCCGCCGCCCTGAAGGTGGCCGTGGATCTGGTGGACGAGGGTATGATCGACGAGAAGGAGGCCGTGTGCCGCGTCGATCCCAAGCAGCTCGACGCCCTGCTGCACCCCACCTTTGACGCCGAGGCCCTGAAGAAGGCCCAGGTCGTGGGCAAGGGCCTGGCCGCCTCCCCCGGCGCCGCCTGCGGCCGCGTGGTGTTCACCGCCGAGGAGGCCAAGGAGTGGCACGAGCGGGGCGAGAAGGTCATCCTGGTCCGCCTGGAGACCTCTCCCGAGGACATCGAGGGCATGCAGGTCTCCCAGGGCATCCTGACCGTCCGCGGCGGCATGACCTCTCACGCCGCCGTGGTGGCCCGCGGCATGGGCACCTGCTGCGTGTCCGGCTGCGGCGACATCGTGGTGGACTATGAGAACAAGAAGTTCACCCTGGCCGGCAAGGAGTACCACGAGGGCGACTGGATCTCCCTGGACGGCTCCACCGGCAACATCTACGGCGAGGCCGTGGCCACCGTGCCCGCCGACCCCGGCTCCGGCTACTTCGGCCGCCTGATGGGCTGGGCGGACAAGTACCGTCAGCTCATGGTCTACACCAACGCCGACACCCCCCGCGACGCCGCCCAGGGCCGCGCTTTCGGCGCCCAGGGCATTGGCCTGTGCCGCACCGAGCATATGTTCTTTGAGGGCGAGCGCATCAAGGCCATGCGCGAGATGATCGTCGCCGACAACACCGAGGACCGCAAGAAGGCCCTGGCCAAGATCATGCCCTACCAGCAGGGCGACTTCGAGGGCCTGTACGAGGCCATGGAGGGCTGCCCGGTTGTCATTCGCTTCCTGGATCCCCCGCTGCACGAGTTCCTGCCCACCAAGGAGGAGGACATCAAGGAGATCGCCGGCGAGATCGGCGTCACCGTAGAGCGCCTGCACGAGGTCATCGCCTCCCTGCACGAGTTTAACCCCATGATGGGCCACCGCGGCTGCCGTCTGGCCGTCTCCTATCCGGAGATCGCCGAGATGCAGACCACCGCCGTTATCAACGCCGCCATCAACGTCCAGAAGAAGCACCCCGACTGGAAGATGGTGCCCGAGATCATGATCCCCCTGGTGGGCGAGGTCAAGGAGCTCAAGTACGTCAAGGACGTGGTGGTCGCCACCGCCGACAAGATCATCAAGGACGCCGGTATCGACATGAAGTATGAGGTCGGCACCATGATCGAGATCCCCCGCGCCGCCCTGACTGCCGACGAGATCGCCAAGGAGGCCGAGTTCTTCTCCTTCGGCACCAACGACCTGACCCAGATGACCTTCGGCTTCTCCCGCGACGACGCCGGCAAGTTCCTGAGCTACTACTACGACAAGAAGATCTATGAGTCCGATCCCTTCGCCCACCTGGATCAGAACGGCGTAGGCAAGCTGGTGGCCATGGCCGCCAAGCTGGGCAAGGAGACCCGCCCCGACATCCACCTGGGTATCTGCGGCGAGCACGGCGGCGACCCCACCTCCGTGGAGTTCTGCCACAAGGTTGGCCTGAACTATGTGTCCTGCTCCCCCTACCGCGTGCCCATCGCCCGTCTGGCTGCCGCCCAGGCCGCCATCAAGAACCCCCGCTAAAGGCGAGCAATTTATAAAGCAAACAGGAGCGGCGCCCAAATGGGC
>NZ_CAXSQB010000029.1:21725-28638 GCF_964239415.1 Clostridium sp. ATCC BAA-442
CCCCCCCCCCCCCCCCCCCCCCCCCCCCCCCCCCCCCCGCTCCTGCTGTTAGGGGAAAGGAAGTAGGGAAGTGTCTCCGTGTACAAAAGACACGGGCTGGATATCCCTTTGGACGGACTTCAGCCATATAACGCTGACGGATATCATGATCATGAGGGCGTTTGCATTTTGCTCAAGGTATCCAGCAATGCGCTTCCCTCTTCCGACATCAGGCTTTGCGCCAGCTGAAGTGTTTGATTTTGGCCCAATTCGGAGACAGGGGACAATACGGTCGTATATACTTTATCTAACGCCTGCCTGCACGATGCTTCTGTAACACCGTCATTTTCTGCCGTTGCAAAATAAGCGCGATAGGTCAAAGACTTGAGGGCAGAGAGAAAGTTCATAACAGTGTGCAGTTGTTCATCGTTCAATATTGCAATCCCCTGTGGCGAAACCGAAGTGTATGGATAGGAAATTACTGTGTAAAGATTCTCTGTTTCAAGCAGTATTCTTGATAGGCTCTCATCCTTTTTGCCGCTACCATACAAATAGTCAGCTAAATTCCTTTTGATATTTAGCGGTGCAGTGTTCATATGATATGCTTGTATCTCGCTTGCTTTCGCGATTCGTGCACCTGACGCGCTTAATTGCGATGATCCAAGTACAAACGCTAAGGGGAATGCTACAATTGTTGCAATGAATATGGGCAAAAAATAATGTCGGAATTTATACCGTAGCTTTTCCATGTCTCACTGAACCTCTTAGTGATGCCACAAGTTGTATATATGCTAAAGAGAATTACGTGATCAAAATTAATAGTACCAGGGGATGCTGGTGTCCATTTACTGCTTAACCTATATCAAACCTTTGATGAGAAAGTGCTGCTGTATTTGAGCGATAAGTATAAACTATATACGAAAAGGAATCTGAAACTGTCGATGTATATGTGACATCCGAAGATATCGCAAAGGAATACTTCCCAGGTTGCACTGAATGCAGATTAAATGCTACTGCTATTGGTGCATCGTCAAAGGTAATTCCTGCCAAAGGATTAGCCCAAAAGTGTACTTCCTTACTGGCATCAGTAGAATCATCAAGCGTTACCGTAAATTTATTCCCTGCGTTTGAAATTATCGTTTTTAAAATACTAGCAACGCTGGATTCAATTTCAAATGCACCTGTTACGAGATCAAATAGTTTGCTAACAAATGTTACATCATCCCCGGTCGTATTTTTACTTATGGAATCTACAGATATAGTTGGCATACTGTCATTTCGACTAATGCTAAAGTCGACGGTTGATACAGAGGTTCCAACATGTTGCGTGCCAGCAAGTGTTCCATCAAAACTCGAATTGATCTCATCGCAAAATGTTGTAACGCCTGCTGCTAATCGATCGGCATTATCTGCGTATGCAAGCTGAAGCTTCTGCGAATAAGAAGGGGCATCTGGGCCATCATAACTCTCAAAACCAACCAGAATAGAAGAAGTTTTGTCCCAGTTAGGTACTTCCTGAGCATCATCAAGCACCTTGATACTATTTTTTCCACCATGATTATTGCTTTGCTTTGTATTCATATTTGAAACCATCTCTGGAGTAATCACAGTACCTCCGAAATCAAACCTAACAACATCATTCCAATCTCTTGCATTTTGAGGAATGATAGTAACTGCAACGCTTACAGTTTCACTATCAGTGGCTTTAAGCATTCCTACATTAACATCACATTCTGTGCCATTAATAAAGGTATGTCCAACCAAATCTCCGAAAAGGATGCTCCCATTTTCATAAGGTATAAGTTCATACGAAGTTCCGTGGGTGCTAATTAGGTGTGTATCTCCCCCAATATTAACTTCAAAATCTAATGTAGTCTCATACATACTATTCGGTGCAGAAACCATTGACAAATACAGATTGATATTTCCGTATTCATCATTTGAGGAATAGGAACTTCCCTGAGAATTTGTATTAAAAATTTTATCAAAGGCGGTATGGTTTAGGATGTGATTGATAGTCACTCCATTAGTATATACGATTTCATCTGGTATTGGTTCTGAGGTAGCAGATGCTGTAGAAAGTAGCAAGACAAGGATTAAGAACAGTGATACGAATTTCCTTAACATTACAAATTCCTACCTTTCATGTTTGTATTTAATCAACATTTCGGACTAGGAATACATCGAAGATTATCTCTTTGCTGTAATGGCAGCGGAGGTCGGGGTCGTCCTGCTATCACCACCGTCTTCGTCCTCGGCAAAGACATCCGCCGTTACCCGGTATTGATGTCCGATGGTTCCCTGATACGAAAGGGTCCTGCTGTAGCTGGAGCGGTTTTCGGCGGTCATCCAGCTTTCGCCCTCGTACTCTTTGGCGGTGCTCCAGGTCCTTCCGCCATCGTCGGACTCCTCCAACAAAATGTAGCTGGCGCCCAGTTCTGAAACACGTTGATTTGCGACGACGGAAATCGTTATTTCAACGGCGCCACGGTCACCCGCGAAAAGCGTGGCAGAATATCTCGTAAGATAGGAACTTGCCCGCTCAACCGCCGAAGCATGGATGACGAAGCCTGTGCAGAAGGCCAGCGCAAAAATTGCTGCACAGATGCAGCGCAGAGATTTTTTCATAGTTGACTGCTCCTCTCTTATGTATAAATAGAATCAATGATTGTGATCATTTCCTGTTCGGTCAACGGTCCCGTAATAGAGCACTCACAGGTACCGTTCACCCAGGCAGCCACCCGTACATTCACATTCGACATGATGTAGTGGACAATGCCGTTTTTGGTGTACTCGATCACAGAGGAACCATCTTTTTCAAAGATGGATGAGGAAAAGGTGCCGTCCATTCGATAGGAATACATAAGGTTCAGGATGCTCTGACCGCTGCTGTAGGAGGCAGTGAATACGACCTGTCCGGTTGAAGGGCTGGCCTCCACATAGTCCAGCACATACCCCTCCGGAATCCAGGACGGGGCCAGCGGTTCAGAAATGGAGTGGGCGTCAAAAGCATCCTGAAGCGTGGGGTATTGCTCCACTTCGTAGATCAGAACCCCATCAATGTCAACAGGAACTGCGGAAACCGCGGAAGTTGCAGGGCCTGCCGGGGCAGCAAAGCGGAATGTCTCCTCCGTCCATCGCCCGATTGCACCAAACACGTCGATGCCAGCGGCCTGTGCACAAAACATAGTGAATACGGCGACGATGGCCGCAACAACGACAACTCTTGCGAAGGCTCTGCGGAAACGGAATCCATGAGATCCTCTTTGGGGAACCTCCGGTTTGGGCAAAATGTCCTCGTCGAATAAAATCGCATGCTGTGAACGGAACTTTTCCCATGACCGTTCCACATCAAAATCTTTTTCGAGAGGAGCTTTTTTGTCCAGGGCGGCCAGATAGGAGTCAATCACATCCTCATCATAGGTAAGGTCTGTCATTTCATCCATCCTGGCTTCCAGCTCTGTCAACAGCTCGTCCGCTGTTTTGTCGCACAGATGTCCTTGGATTTGAGAGACGTTGCCCTTCCCTCTGCCCGACTGGTGTGGGGCTCGTTTCTTCTCGGGCATCATGACACCTCCTTCTTAGGAATATCAGAAAGACTGATAGAAACATTACATCAATTCTGAAAAATCTGTTTCTTTTTCCGCCAGCTTTTTATAGTGTTGCTTTGCCCGGAACATCTGAGTCCGGCAGGTCAGGATCGGAATCTTCAGCCGTGCAGAAATCTCCCCGTAGGACAGCCCTTCCTCATAGAACCAGACCAACAGATCCTGTTCCCGCTGGGTGAGGCCCGGCGGCAGTATATCGCGCAGAGAAAAAAACTGTTTTGGAGGGGCGCTGATTTGAGTGATTTGTTCCTCTATGGAAATTTCATGGCTAGATTGCTTCTGGTTCCTGTCCATAGAATGGCGGATTAGGTTTTGAACGACTTTCATCAGCCACCCGGAGGGGTTTGGATGAACTCTTACGGTATCAAACCGAGCCAGGAGCAATAAGAATGCCTCCTGTACGACATTCTCAGCCTCGTCTTTATCGCCCAGCCGGCGGAAAGCGACCTTATACAGTTTGAGGGCATTGGCTTCATAAAGTTCCTTCACCCATGCTTCATCTGCTGGACTCATAAGCATCTCTCCTCCCGGTTGGCTGGTACCGGCTCCATTTTACCGAAGCAGGCTGGAAAATGCAATCCCGCCCCCGGTTTCCAGCCAAAACCGGGAGCGGGCGTTTTTACGGCAGAAAGGGCTTGAGGTACTCGGCCATGGAGCGGGACATCTCGCGGGAGAAATCGGAGTTGTACTTGCGCTTGCAGAAGGCGTCCAGCCACGCACCGTAGGGCCGGGCTCCGGCGTTGTCGGCCAGCATAGCCTCCAGCTCGGCCGGCTCCATGCGGCGGTAGGCGTTCTCGTGGACGATGTGCTCCAAGGCGCGGCGGCGGGGCTTTTCCCGCTCCTGCTGTTGCTGTGTGGGGTAGCCAAACACCAGCAGGGCGGCGGGCACCACGTACTCCGGCAGGCGGAGCAGGGTCCGGTGGGTCTCCACCTGCTCCAGAATGTCGCCGATGTAGCAGGAGCCGATGCCCAGGCTCCATGCGGCGGTGACGGCGTTCTGGGCGGCGATATTGGCGTCGGACAGGGCCAGCCACAGGTCGCCCGGCCCGGGGCGGCGGGGGGAACAGCCCCCGGCGGCAAAGGCGTCGTACCACTTCTGGCAGTCGGCGCAGAAAAGGAGCACCAGCGGGGCCTGGGCGATGAAGGGCTGGTGGTCGCAGGTGTCGGCCAACGTGTCCTTGACGGCCTGGTCGGTAATGTCTAAAATGGTATAGAGCTGCTGGTTCCCCGCCGTGGGGGCGGCGCAGGCCGCCTCCAGGATGGCCCGCCGGGCCTCCGGGGGAATGGGCCGGTCCAGAAAGGCCCGCACCGACTTGCGGGCGTGGAGCTGGGACAGAACTTCGTTCATAAAAATCCCTCCTAGGATGTGATGGTGTGAAAGAGATGCAGTTTACCGTGGAGCGGGGCGGCCCGCTGCTGCCCTTCCTGCTGGAGCACGTGAAGGGGAGCCGCAACCATGTCAAGTCGCTGCTCGCCCGGGGGCAGGTGCAGGTGGATGGGGCGGCCGTCCGCCGCCCCGACCACCCCCTCGCCCCCGGCCAGCGGGTGAGCGTGCTCGCCCAGGGGGCGGAGGCGCGGCGGGCCCCCTTCCCGGTGCTCTATGAGGACGGGCGCATCCTGGTCATTGACAAGCCCTCCGGCCTGCTGAGCATGGCCAGCGACCGGGAGAAGGTGCGCACCGCCTACCGCATGGCGGGGGAGTACGTGCGCCGCACCAGGCCCGGAGGGCGGGTGTTCATCGTCCACCGGCTGGACCGCGACACCTCCGGCGTGCTCCTGTTCGCCAAAGACGAGGAGACCAAGCGGGCCTATCAGGAGCACTGGGACGCGCTGGTGCGCCGCCGGGGCTATCTGGCGGTGGTGGAGGGCCGGCCCCCCAGGGAGGAGGACACCATCCGCACCCTTCTGCGGGAGAACGCCGCCCACAAGGTCTACTCCGTCCGCTCCGGCGGCAAGGAGGCGGTGACCCACTACCGCACCATCCAGGCGGGGCGGGAGTACACCCTGCTGGAGGTGGACATCGACACCGGGCGCAAGAACCAGATCCGCGCCCACCTGAGCGAGCTGGGCTGCCCCGTGGCGGGAGACCGGGACTACGGCGCGGCCGCCAGCCCGCTGGGCCGCCTGTGCCTCCACGCCCACGAGCTGGCCCTGACCGACCCCTTCACCGGGGAGGAGCGGACGTTCCGCTCCGGGGCCCCCCGGGGCTTCCGCGCGCTGGTCTGCTAGAGACCCAGCCGGGCCCGGGCCTGGGTGCGGAACTCCACCAGCTCGGGATAGCGGTAGAAAAAGTTCAGCTTCTCCTCCCAGACGGCATCCCCCTCCGGGGCGTCCCACAGGACAAAGTAGGTGAAGCTCTCCGCAATGTCCTCCGACGGGTCGGTGGAGGCGTAGTCGGTGACGAAATCCGCCTGGTGCCGGAGGTAAAAGCCATAGCTGTCCGGATTGGCCAGGCGGTCATGCAGGTAGTCCGTCCAGAAGGCGTGGTAGAAGTCATCCAGATAGGAGCCGGACCGGGCGACCATGCCCTCCTCGCAGTACCGTGCGCCGCTCTCCGGAGCGCCGTAGTCCGCCTGGGTGTCGTTGAGGGTGAGGTAGTGGGTATACTCGTGGAGGACGGTTTCGGTAAACCAGTCCAACTCCCCGGCATCCGCCGGGTCCACCGCCAGTTCCCACCGCGTCCCTGTGTCATCCAGGGGGGACACATAGGCCAGGGTTTCATCCAGACCGTCGGTAAAGACAGTAAAGCGGGAAAAGCCGTCCAGGGCCCCCTCGGGCAGAAGGGCGTTCACCTGTGCCCACAGGGGACGGTAGACATCCTCCCCAGAGGTCAGCCGGAGGCCGCCGTCCGGCTCCACGGCATAGTCGGCCAGCGGGCGCTCGGCGGGAGAGGCATAGCCCCAGGAGCCGCCGCCCCCCAGGTATTTGAGCGTGTACCGCTCATAGAGCCGGTTGAGGCGGTCCACCAGATTGGCCTCCTCAGTGGACAACTGCCACCGTGCTTCCGCCTCCCGTGTCTGGCGCAGGGGGAGGAGCTGTTCCACAAGGGTATGTACATGGGCCAGCTCCGCCTCGGAGAGCAGGCCGTCCAGCTCCCCAAGCTGGGCGGAGGCCAGCGCATCGGCGGCGGGATTTTCCACAGATACACCAGAGGATGTGGAAAACTTCTCCGGTTGTTTGCAGCCAGCCAGGAGAAGCAGGGGGAGCAGCGCCAGGAGGGCGCGGCGCTTGACCATGGGATCACCTCCGTGTTGGATTATTTCCGCCATTGTACCACAGGAGAGTGAAAAAGAGAAGGGGGGGGGGGGGGGGGGGGGGGGGGGGGG
>NZ_CAXSQB010000029.1:28647-29690 GCF_964239415.1 Clostridium sp. ATCC BAA-442
CCCCCCCCCCCCCCCCCCCCCCCCCCCGCCATAGCGTTTCAGCAGGGCCTGAAATTCCGGCTCGTCCTGGAGGAAAGCCAGTTCGGGCTCCCGCTGGAGCTCCAGCAGCAGGCCGGGCAACAGAACGGACCCGACGGCCACCTGCGTACCGGGTAGAAGGTGGGGATATAGCCCCCCGCCGTCCCAGGAGCGGTTGAGCGCCTCCAGCATATCACGCAGGGCAGACAGGGCGGCCGTCTTGTCCCCCTCTGCCGCGGCCTGTAGGAGCCGTCCGGAGGAGGCGACGCCGGGAATGAGGGCATAACGCTCCACCGTCTCCTCAATGAGGGCGGCCAGCCGGGCCCCGTCCTCCAGCCGCTCCGCCTGGAGGGCCAGCTCCTGAAGGCTGACCAGTGACTCGTAGACCTCCGTCGCGGCATTGAGCAGCCGCCGCTCCCACAGCTCCGCGGCCTCCTCCCCACGGCCTGTCCGGCGGAGCAGCCCCGCCTGCAAAGCGTCCCGGTGGGGCCAGCGGTCGGACAGGGCGGAGAGCAGCTCCTCCGCCGCGGCGTACTCCTCCCGCCTCATGTGTCTGCCGATGAGCAGGTGGAGGGCCTGGTCCCGGATATCCGGCTCCTCGCTGTCGGCCAGAGCGCGGTACAGAGGCTCCAGACGGCGCTCGTAGGGCTCCGGCTCGGCCACGCCCAGGGTGAAGAACAGGCCGTTCAGCGTCATGGCCAGAGAGATGGTCAGGCGGTCGCACCCGGGCCACCGGTGGAGCAGCTCCTCCGCCCGCAGAAAGGCCGCATCGATGCCCCCGCTCTGGGCCAGGGTGTAAAGCTCCTCTGTAAACGCGGCGATCTCTACACCGGTCAGCTCCTCCCGGAAGGAGAGCAGAGTGTTCAGATCGGTGTCCAGCAGGCGGGCCAGCGGGGCCAGCAGGGCGAGATCAGGGCAGCATGCGCCCCGCTCCCACTTGTTTACCGCCGGGCCGCTTACCCCTAGGGCCTGGGCCACCTGCTCCTGGGTCAGCCCCTTTGCCCGCCGCAGGCGGCGGATCGTGT
>NZ_CAXSQB010000029.1:29771-40693 GCF_964239415.1 Clostridium sp. ATCC BAA-442
CCCCCCCCCCCCCCCCCCCCCCCCCCCCCCACGGCGTTTTAGAATGGAAATTATATGGAAAGGGAAAAAACGCAAAATCAGAGCTTGACCACCCAGCCGAAGGGATCGGGCCGGGTACCCCACTGGATGCCGGTGAGGGTGTCGTACAGGCGCTGGGCCAGGGGGCCGATCTTGCCGCCGTTGACCACCACGTGCCGGTCCTCCCAGCCCATCTCGCCGATGGGGGAGATGACGGCGGCGGTGCCGGTGCCCCAGGCCTCTTTCAGCGTGCCGTCGGCCCCGGCGTCAAAGAGCTCCTGGGCGGTGATCAGCCGCTCCTCCACCTTCAGCCCCCAGGACTTCAGCAGCTCCAGGCAGGACTTGCGGGTGATGCCGGGCAGAACCGAGCCGGTGAGCTCCGGGGTGAGCACGGTATCGCCCACCTGGAACATGACGTTCATGGAGCCCACTTCCTCAATATACTTCCGGTGAACGCCGTCTAGCCAGAGCACCTGGGCGTAGCCGTTCTGCTCCGCCCGCTCCCCGGCGCGGATGGAGGCGGCGTAGTTGCCGCCGCACTTGGTGTAGCCGGTGCCGCCCTTGACGGCGCGGACGTCCTCGTTCTCCACATAGATCTTCACCGGGTTGATTCCCTCGGCGTAGTATGCGCCCACCGGGCAGGTGATGATGCAGAACAGGTAGTCGTGGGCGGCGTGCACGCCCAGGGAGGGAGTGGTGGCGATGATGAAGGGGCGGATATACAGGGAGGTGCCCGGTTTGGAGGGCACCCAGCCGGTCTCCAGGCGCACGAGCTGCTCAATGGCGGCCAGGGCGTCCTCCTCCGGCAGGGGGGGGATGCACATGCGCTCACAGGAGGAGTTGATGCGCCGGACGTTCTCCATGGGGCGGAAGAGCTGCACCCCGCCGTCGGGGCCGCGGTAGGCCTTCAGGCCCTCAAAGACCTCCTGGGCATAGTGGAGCACCATGGCGGAGGGCTCCAGGGCGAGGGGGCCGTAGGGCACGATGCGCCCGTCGTGCCAGCCCTGGCCGGCGGTGTAGTCCATGATAAACATATGGTCGGTAAAGGTCTTGCCGAAGACCAGCGTGTCGGGATCGGGCTTCGGCCTGAGCACCGCGGCGCGCTGCACGGGATATTCCTTCATGGGAATGCCTCCTCGATCGTTCATTTGTTTTCCAAAAGTATGGCAGTACAGGGGAAAAAAGAATGTAAAGCATGATACAATACCCGGAATATTCTATCACAAGGCAAGAACCAGGGCAAGCGGGCTTGTTTTTGGGGCGGCCCTTTGATATAATAATATCTCTTATTATGTGTGTTCTGCACCGAACGACCTGCTTGGGAGGTGTCTCAATGCGGAAAAACAAGCTGACCAATCTGCTGGAGCCCAGCCTGCGGCTCTACTTTGTGTTCCTGCTCCTCTTCGCCGCGGTGTCGGCCCTGTTCAGCGTGGCGGTGGCGGTGATCGAGGCGGCGGTGGTGGCGGTGCTCTACCTCTACTTCCGGCGCAGCAACGCCCAGAGGCAGAAGGAGATCATCAAATACATCGAGAGCGTCACCTGCAACATGGATACGGCTACCAAGGATACCATGGTCAACGCCCCGCTGCCCATGGTGATCTTCCGGCCGGAGAACGACGAGGTCATCTGGTCCAACGACCGCTTTCTCCAGCTCACCGGCGAGCGGGAGCACCTGTTCGACACCAAAATCACCGCGGCGGTGCCTGACTTCTCCTCCCGCTGGCTCATGGAGGGGAAAACCGAGTGCCCCACCGAGGTGCGCCTCGGGGAGCGGCGCTTCCTGGTCTTCGGCCACCTGGTCCGCACCGAGGATCAGGGCGGGCGGGGCTACCTGGCCACCACCTACTGGGTGGACGTCACCGACTTCGCCCAGGTGCGGGACATCTACTATTCCACCCGGCCGGTGGTGGGGATTCTCACCGTGGACAACTATGAGGAGCTGATGAAGGGGGCCACCGATTCCGCCCGCTCCGCTATGCGCAGCGGCATCGACGAGCGGCTGGCCCAGTGGGTGGCCCCGGCCCAGGGGCTGTTCTGCCGGTACGAGCGGGACCGCTACCTCTTTGTCTTTGAGGAGCGGTTCCTGGCCCAGTTCCAGGAGGGCAAGTTCTCCATCCTGGAGACGGTGCGGGAGGTGGTCAGCCCCTCGGGCATCCAGGCCACCCTGTCCATCGGTGTCGGCAAGGACGCCGACACCCTGGCCGAGCTGTTCCAGTACGCGGCCCTGTCGGTGGAGATGGCCCTGAGCCGGGGCGGCGACCAGGTGGTGGTCAAGAACAAGTTCAACTTCGAGTTCTACGGCGGCCGCACCAAGGAGCTGGAGAAGCGCACCAAGGTTAAGAGCCGGGTCATGGCCAATGCCCTGGGCGAGCTGATGGCCGACGCCTCCCGGGTGTTTGTCATGGGCCACAAGTACCCCGACATGGACTGCATCGGCGCCGCCGCCGGCGTGTGCGCCATGGCCCGGAAGAAGGGCGCGCCGGTGCACATCATCAAGGAGGCCGGGCAGAACCCGGCCAGCGAGATGTCCGAGCGGCTGGGGGGGCTGGGCGAGTACAAGGACGTGTTCCTCTCCCAGCAGGACGCCATCCTGCTGGCCGACGCCAACTGCCTGCTGGTGGTGGTGGACACCAACCGGCCCGAGCAGGTGGTGAGCCAGGATCTGCTGGAGGCGGTGCACAAGGTGGCGGTGATCGACCACCACCGCCGGGCCTCCTCCTATATCGCTGACGCGGCCCTCAATTTCCACGAGCCCTACGCCTCCTCCGCCAGCGAGCTGGTCACCGAGCTGCTCCAGTACCTGCTGGAGCCCGCCGACCTGCTCAAGACCGAGGCGGAGGCCCTGCTGGCCGGCATGGTGCTGGACACCAAGCAGTTTACCATGCGTACCGGCAGCCGCACCTTTGAGGCCGCCGCCTTTCTCCGCCGCTCGGGTGCGGACACCGGCGACGTCAAGAAGCTGTTCCAGAACGACCTGGAGGGCACTATCGCCAAGTACGACATTATTCAGAACGCCAAAATGTACCATGAGGGCATTGCCGTAGCCAAGGTGGACCACACCGTGGGCCGCATCACCGCCGCCCAGGCCGCCGACGAGCTGCTCAACATCTCGGGCATCGACACCTCCTTCGTCCTCTTCCCCGACCAGGAGGGCCGGGTGATCCTCTCCGCCCGCAGCATGGGGGACGTGAACGTGCAGGTGGTGCTGGAGAAGCTGGGCGGCGGCGGCAACGCCGCCACCGCCGGCGCCCAGGTGCCCGGCAAGACGGTGGACGAGGTCAACGATATGCTCCTCCAGGCCATTGACGCGTATCTGGAGGAGGAGTGACGGGGCATCGCCCTCCCCGCCGGCGGGTGTGGGAATATTACCTCCCTTATTTATTATTAGTGAGTTTTGAGATTTGGAAAGGAAGTTATCCCAATGAAAGTGATTTTGCAGCAGGACGTGAAGGGCCAGGGCAAGAAGGGCCAGATGATCGAGGCCAGCGACGGCTACGCCCGCAATTTTCTCCTGCCCCGGAAGCTGGCGGTGCCCGCCACGGCGGAGAACGTCAACACCATGAAGATGCAGGAGAAGGCCAAAAAGGCCCAGGAGGCCGCCGAGAAGGCGGAGGCCGAGGCCACCGCCGCCAAGCTCAAGGAGCTGACCGTGAAGGTGGTGGCCAAGGGCGGCAACGGCGGGCGGCTGTTCGGCGCGGTGACCAGCAAGGAGATCGCCGACGCCCTCCAGGCCCAGCACGGCATTGCCATTCCCAAGACCAAGATCGTCCAGGACGAGCCCATCAAGGCCTTCGGCGGCTATGAGCTGAAGGTCAAGCTGGGGTACGAGGTCACCGGCACCCTCAAGGTGGTCGTGGCCGAGGCCTGAACCGGGAACGGGAGGGCAAAGAGGCCGTCCCTGTATACGCTCAGCCGGTCTGCCCTGGGTAGGGGCGGCCTTTATGGCCCCCCGCGGGCGCTCACAGGGGTCGCCCCTGCGGCGTTTGTGTTTTATCCCGCCCGCATTTTACGCTCCCGGAGGTGAGGAACATGCCAAGTGAAGAGGAGCTTTTGACCCGGCAGATGCCCCACAGCACCGAGGCCGAACAGTCCGTGCTCGGCTCCATGCTCATTGACGCCCGCTGCGTGCCCGAGGTGATCGAGGCCCTCCGGCCGGAGGACTTCTATCTGCGCACCAACCGGGAGATCTATGAGACCATCTACTCCATGTTCAACTTCTCCCTCACCATCGACCCGGTGACGGTGCTGGAGCACATGAAGCAGAACGGGGTGTATGACGAGAACACCTCCCGCAATTACGTCCTCCAGCTCATGGAGATCACCCCCACGGCGGCCAACGTGAAGGAGTACGTGGCCATCGTCAAGGACAAGGCCCTGCTGCGGCGCATCGCCGAGACGGCGGGAGAGCTGACTGCCATGGTGCAGGAGGGCACCGGCACCGCCCAGGAGGTGCTGGAGGCGGCGGAGCAGCGCATCTACGCCATCCGCCAGGGCCGGTCCGCCCAGGGTCTGGCCCACATCTCCAGCGTCATCCTCAATGTGTACGAGCGGCTCAACGAGCTGGCCGCCAGCGACTCGGCGGTACCCGGCCTGTCCACCGGCCTGCCCGACGTGGATATGGCCATCTCGGGGCTGAACAAGTCCGATCTGGTCCTCCTGGCCGCCCGCCCCGGCATGGGCAAGACCTCCTTCGCCCTGAACATGCTCCTCCACGCGGGCAAGTTCTCCGGCAAGACGGTGGTCTTCTTCTCCCTGGAGATGAGCCGGGAGCAGCTGGCCATGCGCCTCATCTCCGGCGAGAGCTTTGTGGACAACAAAAAGCTGGTCACAGGCAAGCTGGGGGAGGAGGACTGGACCAAGATCGCCGCCGCCTCGGCGGCCCTCAACCAGACGCAGATTTTAATCGACGACAACCCCTCCCTCTCCGTGGCCGATATGAACGCCAAGTGCCGCCGGGTGGATAATCTGGGGCTGGTGGTCATAGACTACCTCCAGCTCATGACCTCCGCCGGCGGGCCCACCCGCAGCGGCGACAACCGCCAGCAGATCGTCTCCGACATCTCCCGCGCCCTGAAGATCATGGCCAAGGAGCTGAACGTGCCGGTGGTGTGCCTGTCCCAGCTCTCCCGTGGCCCGGAGAGCCGCTCCGACAAGCGGCCCATGCTCTCCGACCTGCGTGAGTCGGGCGCCATCGAGCAGGACGCCGACATCGTCATGTTCCTCTACCGGGACGACTACTACAACGACAGCGACGAGAACCACAACCTGGCCGAGTGCATCATCGCCAAGAACCGCCACGGCGAGACCCGCACCGTGGAGCTCCAGTGGCTGCCCGAGTACACCACCTTCTCGTCCATCGACCGGAGGCACAGCGAATATTGACGCGGAATGGGGCGATGTAGGCATCGCCCCCTACGTAGGGGCGGATGCCCACATCCGCCCGCCGCAAAGGAGACTTTATGCTGGAAACCATCAAAGCCCTGACAACCGAATACGACATGCTCCCCCGGGGGGGCACGGTGCTGTGCGCCGTGTCCGGCGGTGCGGATTCCATGTGCCTGCTTCACCTGCTCCACACCTGGGCCGGAGAGGGGGGCTTCCGGGTGGCGGCCGCCCACTACAACCACAACCTGCGCGGGGCCGAATCCGACCGGGACGCCGCCTTTGTGGCGGAGTGGTGCGCCGGGCAGGACATCCCCTGCGTCATTGGTGCGGGCGACGTGGCCCATGAGGCCAGGGCCCGGGGCCTGGGGGTGGAGGAGACCGCCCGCCAGATGCGCTATGAATTCCTGCGGGGGGCGGCGGACGCCATGGGCTGTGGACGCATCGCCACCGCCCATAGCGCCGACGACAACCTGGAGACCCTGCTGCTCCACCTGGTGCGGGGGGCGGGGCTTCATGGCCTGGCGGGTATCCCGCCCCGGCGGGGAGTGGTGGTGCGCCCCCTGCTCACCACCTCCCGGGCGGAGATTGTGGCCTACCTGGAGGCCAACGGCGTGGCCCACGTGGAGGACAGCAGCAACACCGACGAGGGCTACGCCCGCAACCGCATCCGCCGCCAGGTGGTGCCGGTGCTGCGTCAGCTCAATCCCCGCCTCACTGAGAGCGCGGCGGAGACCATGGGCTACCTGCGCACCGACAACGACTATCTGAACGCCCAGGCCGCCGCAGCCTGTCAGAACGCCCGGTGGGCGGAGGACGACCTGGTGATCGAGGCCAGGTACATCGCCCAGCTCCCGGCGGCTATCGCCCCCCGTGCGGTGCGCCGCCTGCTGGAGATGATGGGGGACGGCAGCACTAACTGCTCCGCCGCCCACCTCAAGGCGGTGGTGGAGCTGGCCCGGGGAGACGACCCCTCCGCCGTGGTGTTCCTGCCCGGCGGACGGCTGGCTCAGCGGGTATACAGGGAGCTGCTGCTCACCACCCAGTCCGCCCCCCTGCCCCCCTTTCTGCCCACGCCTCTGGCCCTGGACGGTGAGACCGAGGTGGAGGGCACGCCCTGGCGGGTGCGCTGCCGCCCGGTACGCTGCCCGGACGAGAGCGAGCGGAAGCCCGGGGCCCTGTATCTGGCCCAGGGGGCGCTGGAGGGTCCCCTGGTGCTCCGCCCCCGGCAGACGGGAGACGCGGTTACACTGCCCGGGCGGGGTGGAACCAAGACGCTGAAAAAGCTGTTTATTGACGAAAAGGTGCCCCGCCGGGAGCGGGAGCGGATTCCGGTTCTGGCCGACGGTCGGGGCGTGGCCGCGGTGGCGGGCTTCGGGCCTGAGCAGAGCCGGACGGCCGTCCCTGGACAGGCGGCCTATGAGCTGTTATTCTGGAAGAAAGAGTGAGGGAGAGGTATGGAACACATGCTGGACAAGGACGTGGAGCGGGTGCTCTTTTCCGAGGAGGAGCTGCACCGGCGGGTGGCGGAGATCGCCGCCGAGATCGACCGGGACTACGCAGGGAGGGAGCCCCTGCTGGTCAGCGTATTGCGGGGCTCCTTCGTGTTTATGGCGGATCTGGTACGCCAGATCCACCTGCCCTGCACCGTGGACTTCATGGCGGTGTCCTCCTATGGGGCGGGCACGGCCAGCTCCGGGCAGGTCAGGATCATCAAGGATCTCAGCGAGCACATCGAGGGCCGCGACGTGATCGTGGTGGAGGACATTCTGGACAGCGGCAACACCCTGAGCTATCTGCTCCAGCTCCTCCAGGCCCGCAGCCCCGCCTCCGTGCGGCTGTGCACCCTGCTGGATAAGCCCTCCCGCCGCACCAAGGAGGTGGAGCTGCACTACTCCGGCTTTACCATCCCCGACTACTTTGTGGTGGGCTACGGGCTGGACTATGCGGAAAAATACCGCAACCTGCCCTACATAGGCATTCTTAAGCCCTGTGTGTACGGAGGAGAGGAATAACGGGCGCCTGAGGCGCCCAATCTGCCCGGAAAGGACGTGTCCGCAGTTTGAAACGAAACGGAAGCCTGCGCGATGTGGGCTTTTACCTGCTCATCGCCGTGGTTCTGCTGATGACCATCTTTGCCCTCCGGGGCGGGATGGGGAATCAGGAGAAGGTCACCTATGCCCAGGTGCGCCAGCTGCTGGAGCAGCAGATGGTGAGCCGGGTCTCCCTGGAGGACAATACCGTGACCCTGTACCTGAAGGAGCCCCAGGGCGGCCAGAGTGTGCTCACCTATCAGATCGGCAACCCGGACTGGTTCTACCAGGACTTTAACGACCTCATTGTGGAACAGAAGCGGCAGGGGATCATCACCGACTACGACTATCCCCAGGGTTGGGTGCCTCCCTACTGGATGAGCTTTATCCCGTGGATCGTCATCCTGGTGGTGTTCGGCCTGCTGTGGTACTTCATGTTCCTGCGCCAGGCCGGGGCCGGCGGGGGCGGAGGAGGCGGCGGCGGTGTGGATCGCACCGCCCGCTTCGGCCGCGCCCGCACCCGCACCGGCGCCGACGAGCAGAAGAAGGTCACCTTTGAGGACGTGGCCGGCGCCGAGGAGGAGAAGGGGGAGCTCCAGGAGATTGTGGAGTTCCTCC
Source organism: Clostridium sp. ATCC BAA-442 (assembly GCF_964239415.1). Taxonomy (NCBI): domain Bacteria; kingdom Bacillati; phylum Bacillota; class Clostridia; order Eubacteriales; family Clostridiaceae; genus Clostridium; species Clostridium sp. ATCC BAA-442. Next base: position 37,823 of record NZ_CAXSQB010000029.1, read on the forward strand.
GGGACCCCAAGCGGTTTCTGGAGCTGGGGGCCCGCATCCCCAAGGGCGTGCTGCTGGTAGGCCCGCCGGGCACCGGCAAGACCCTGCTGGCCAAGGCCGTGGCCGGCGAGGCGGGGGTTCACTTCCTCTCCATCTCCGGCTCCGACTTTGTGGAGCTCTACGTGGGCGTGGGCGCCTCCCGCGTCCGCGACCTGTTTGACCAGGCCAAGAAGAACGCCCCCGCCATCGTCTTTATCGACGAGATCGACGCCGTGGGCCGCCAGCGCGGCGCCGGCCTGGGCGGCGGCCACGACGAGCGGGAGCAGACCCTCAACCAGCTCCTGGTGGAGATGGACGGCTTCGGCAACAATGAGGGCGTGGTGGTCATGGCGGCCACCAACCGGCAGGACATCCTGGACCCCGCCCTCCTGCGCCCCGGCCGCTTCGACCGGCAGGTATACGTGGGACACCCCGACATCAAGGGCCGGGAGGCCATCCTGAAGGTCCATGCCCGCAACAAGCCCCTGGGGGACGACGTGTCCCTGGCGGAGCTGGCCAAGGGCACCGGCGGTTTCACCGGCGCCGATCTGGAGAACCTGATGAACGAGGCCGCCCTCCTGGCCGCCCGCAGACACCACCGCTTCATCAGCATGGCCGAGCTCAACGAGGCGGTGATCAAGGTGATCGCCGGGCCGGAGAAGAAGAGCCGGGTGGTCATCGAGCGGGAGCGGAAGCTCACCGCCTACCACGAGGCGGGCCACGCCATTGTCATCCACGACCTGCCCACCCAGGACCCGGTGCATGAGATCACCATCATCCCCCGGGGCATGGCCGGCGGCATGACCATCTCCCTGCCCCAGGAGGACGTGACCTTCCAGACCAGGCAGCAGCTCACCGAGCGCATCGCCGTCTGCCTGGGCGGCCGGGCCGCCGAGCAGTTGGCTTTGGGGGACATCTCCACCGGCGCGGGCAACGACCTGCAAAAGGCCAGCGCCATCGCCCGCAACATGGTCACCCGCTACGGCATGAGCGGGAAGGTGGGCAATGTGGTCTTCGACTCCGGCCACGACGAGGTATTCATCGGCCGCTCCATGGCCCAGACCAAGAACTACTCCGAGGAGGTGGCTGCCCTCATCGATGAGGAGGTGAAGGCCCTGGTGGACGGGGCCTACGCCCGCTGCGGGGAGATCCTCACCCATCGCCGGAGGGAGCTGGACATCGTGGCGGAGTATCTGCTCCAGTACGAGAACATGGACGCCAAGACCTTCGAGCAGGTCTTTACCGACCCGGCGGCGCTCCAGCCCCCGGCGGCCTATCAGGCTGTGGAGGCCGAGGCGGAGCAGGACGCCCGCGAGGAGGAGGAGCATGGCGCAGATTGAGTGCGTGCTGGGCGACATCACCCGGATTGAGGTCGATGCCATTGTCAACGCCGCCAACCGTACCCTGCTGGGGGGCGGCGGTGTGGACGGAGCCATCCACCGGGCGGCCGGCCCGGAGCTGTTGGCCGAGTGCCGTACCCTCCACGGCTGTGAGACCGGGCAGGCTAAGATTACAAAGGGTTATAAATTGCCCGCAAAATACGTGATTCACACCCCCGGCCCCATCTGGAAGGGGGGCGGCCACGGAGAGGCGGAGCTCCTGGCCTCCTGCTACCGGAGCAGCCTGACCCTGGCCGTGGAGCACGGCTGCCGGACGGTGGCCTTTCCCGCCATCTCCGCCGGGGTGTACGGCTACCCGCTGGCGGAGGCGGCCGCCATCGCGGTGAATACAGTGCGTGATTTTGCGGCGCAGGATAACACATTGGAGACCGTCACCTTTGTCTGCTTTCTGCCCGAGGTCAAGGCGGCCTTCGACCAGGCCCTCCGCGAACCATAAACCAGCCCCCCGGCGCCGGCCGGGGGGCTTTTTGTCCGGCCGACCGGGCAGATCCCGCGGGGGCGGAGGCAAAACGTAAGAAAACCGTAAAAGACGGCGGAGCAAAACCCTGCTATAATAGAGATAAATTTGTGGAAAGGAGGGGGAAGCATGCCCGTAGAGACTCCGGTACGCCGCCGGCGGCGGGTGAGGCACCGGCCCCGGCTGATTCCGTGTCTGCTGGCCCTGGTGGCGGTGCTGCTGGTCATCAAGTGGATCGACCCCTTCGCCCCCAGGGAGCGCCCCCTGCCGGAGACGCCGGACTGGATCACGGTGGAGCTGCTCCCCCTCAACGAGTTCTCCCGGCCTGGCACGCCTCTGGAGGAGGTCAACGGCATCGTCATCCACTACGTGGGCAACCCGGGTACCACGGCGGCGCAGAACCACAGCTTTTTCACCAACCTGGCCCAGACGGGGGAGACCTACGCCTCCAGCCACTTCCTGGTGGGGCTGGACGGAGAGGTGCTCCAGAACGTCCCGCTCAACGAGGTGGCCTACTGCTCCAACCAGCGCAACGACGACACGATCTCCATCGAGTGCTGCCACCCGGACGACAGCGGGGAATTCACCTCTGCCACCTATGAGTCCCTGGTGCGTCTCACCCGCTGGCTCATGGAGGAGTACGGCCTCGACACCAGCCAGGTGATCCGCCACTATGATGTGACGGGGAAGCTCTGCCCCAAAGCCTTTGTGGAGCACCCGGAGGAGTGGGAGCGGTTCTTGCGGGCCCTGGAGGAATAGTCCTGTTTATTGGACGGCGTATTTCTTATACTGTACTCACAACGAGACAGAAAGGAGCGCTGACCAATGAATTACGAGATTCGCTATGTACGCGGGCATGTGGAGGTTTACGACCAGATGGGCCGCTTCCGGTTCTCCGCCGACTCCGAGTGGGAGGCGCTGGAGGAGCTGGAGCAGGACTCCGCCGCATAGAGACAAAACAACAGGCGGGGGGGGGGGGGGGGGGGGGGGGGGGGG
>NZ_CAXSQB010000029.1:40703-46679 GCF_964239415.1 Clostridium sp. ATCC BAA-442
CCCCCCCCCCCCCCCCCCCCCCCCCCCCCCCCCCCCCCCCCCCCCCCCCCCCCCCCCCCCCCTGCCCATATGAGAGAGCTGTTTCAGTCCGGGATATAGGCCCGGATACGAAGGGTAACGCCCAAGTCCTCGGTCAGCCTGCGGCAGCGGGCGATCTCCTCCGGCGTCTTTTCCTTGTCCACGATGGTCATGACCACGTGGGGCACGTACTCCCGGCACTCCCGGGCAAAGTCCAGCATGGCGTCCCACGCCTGCACGCCCTGGCGGGGCTTGGTGACGGCGCAGTACTCCTCCGGCGTGGAGCCGTTGAGGGAGATGGAGATGGTGTCAATGCGCCCCTGGAGCAGGGGGGCCACGTCCCGGCCCAGGAACAGGTTGGCGTGGCCGTTGGTGTTGATGCGCACCGGGGGCAGGTTGGGCACCCGCTTTTTCAGCTCGTCCACCAGCCACACGATGTCGTCGGTGCGGTACATGGGCTCTCCAAAGCCGCAGAACACCAGCTCCCGGTACTGGGAGAAGTCCCGGGCCAGCAGGTTGTCCAGGGCCTCCTGCCGGGTGGGCTCGTGCTCCAGCCACAGGTCGTCGGCGTAGATGGAGCCCTTGTGGCCGTTGTGGCGCAGGCAGAATACGCAGGCGCAGTCGCACCTGTTGGTGAGGTTCACGTAGAGCGCGCCCTCATACTCATAGGAAATGGTCATCATAGTGGATTACCTCCCTTATCAATTCCGATCCAGGACAGGCGGGCGGCCGGGGGCCGTCCGCCGCTCAGGCGATGCCGAAGAACTTCTTGCCGTTCTCCAGGGTAACGGCCTCCACCTCGTCCCGGGTGAGGCCCCGGAGCTGGGCCACCGTCTCGGCGGAGCGGGCGATCATGGTGGAGTCGCACCGCTGGCCCCGGTACGGCTCGGGGGCCATGTAGGGGGCGTCGGTCTCCAGCATCAGCCGCTCCAGGGGCAGCCAGCGGAGGATGTCGGGGGCCCGGCGGGCGTTTTTGAAGGTGATATTGCCGGTGAAGGAGAGCATCCAGCCCTTGTCCACCAGCACCTTGGCGTCCTCCAGGCTGCCGGAGTAGCAGTGGAACACCCCACGGACGCCGGGGTGGGCGCGGACGATGTCCAGGCAGTCCCGGTGGGCGTCCCGGTCGTGGACGATGGCGGGGAGGTTGAGCTCCTCCGCCAGGGAGAGCTGGGCGTCGAAGAAGTCCCGGGAGCCGGCCCGCTCCTCCGGCGTCTTGAGCCAGTAGTAGTCCAGGCCGATCTCCCCCACCGCCACCACCTTCGGGTGGGCGCACAGGGCCTTGACGGCGTCCAGGTCGGAGAGGGCCGCCCCCTCCAGATTCTCCGGGTGGTATCCGGCGGCGGCGTAGAGAAAGCCGTACCGCTCCGCCAGGGCGATGGACTGGCGGGAGGACTCCGGATCGCAGCCGGGGCAGACCACCAGGGCCACCCCCCGGCCGGGCAGGGAGGCGAGCAGCGCGTCCCGGTCGGCGTCGAAGGCCTCGTCGTAGTAGTGGGCGTGGGTGTCAAAAATCATAGGGCAGACCTCACAGTGTTGGGATGGGTTCTCCCTCTATGATAGCGCGGAACGGGCAAAAATACAAGAAGGGGGGGGGGGGGGGGGGGGGGGCAGGGTGAGGGCCGCCCGGGCCCCCCGGCCGGTGTTGGACAGCTCCAGCGTCCCGCCGTGGCGGCGGGCGGTCTGGCGGGCGAAGGTGAGACCCATGCCCATGTGGCCCTCCCGGGGCCGGCTAGCGTCGCCGGTGTAAAAGCCCCGCCCCGCCCGGGCCAGGGCCTCGGGGGAGAAGCCGGGGCCGGAGTCCTCCACGGCCACGGTGAGCACATCTCCCTCCACATACGCCGACAGGCGCACCGCGCCCCCCGCCGGGGTGAAGCGGGCGGCGTTGTCCAGCAGGTTGAGCACCGCCCGGTCCAACTCCGACCGGAACAGGGCGCAGGGGCGGGAGGCGGGGCAGTCCAGAGAAAAGCGCAGCCCTCTGGGGGCGCACAGGCCGCGCCCGGCGGCCGCCCAGCCCTCCGCCAGCGCGGACAGCTCCGCCGTCGCCCGTCCGCCCGCCTCCGCCGGGCCCCCGGTGGCGGTGAGGGCGCGGAGCTGCTCCATATAGTCCCGGATACGTCCGGCGCTGCGGAGAATGGCGTCCACGCGCTCCCGCTGGGCGGGGGAGAGGGCGTCCTCCTCCAGCAGCTCCGCGCTGCCGCTGACGATGGACAGGGGGGTCTTGAGGTCGTGGGCCAGGGCGGCCAGCGCCTGGGTGCGCTCCTGCTCCATGGCCCACTGCTCGGACAGAGACCGGGCCAGGGCCTTCCGGAGCTGCTCCATAGCGGCCAGGCTCTCCCCCAGCTCCCGCACCCGGGCCCCGCCGTCCAGGGGGAGGTCCAGCCGCCGGGCGGCGATGGCTCCGGTGGCGGCGGTGAGGAGGGCGGCGTCCCGCCGGAGCAGGCCGGCGAAGTGCCGGGTGGAGAGGGCCCCGGCGGCCAGCCAGGCCGCCAGCAGCACCGCCGTGGCGCAGGTCTGGAACTCCGGAAGCCTCCCCTGGAGCGCGGGGGAGCCGTAGGGCATGGAGTAGTCGAACTGGAGCAGGCACACCGTGCCGTCGGGGAGCTGGGCGGAGCGGTGGTACTGCTGGTAGGGGAAGCCGTGGAGGGTGCGGTCGCCCTCCAGCGCGGCCCGGGCATAGCCCAGGCGCCGCCCGTCCATGCCGCGCTGCCCCACCGCCTGGGCGGAGCCGTCAAAGACGGCCCAGCGGTAGTAGTGGGGCAGCTCCGCCGGGGTTAGCTCCCCGGCCTCCAGGGCGCGGACCAGCCCGTCCGCCTGCCCGGCGGCGGTGCCCGCCGGGAGGACAAAGCCGCTGCGGAGCAGGGCGGACAGGCCGCCCCACCAGAGGACGGCCAGCAGCACCACCGCCCCGCCGGTGACGAGCAGGTAGCGCCAGAACAGGGCGGTGAGCCCCGTCCGCCGCCTCATGCGCTTTCCCATTTGTAGCCCACCCCCCACACGGTCTGGATGGGGGAGAGCCCCACGGCCCGCAGCTTGGCGCGGATGTTCTTGATGTGCTCCGTGATGGCGGAGGAGTCCGCCGTGCCGTCAAAGCCGAATACCGCCTCGTAGATCTGCTCCTTGGTAAAGGTCTGGGCGGGGTGGGCGGCCAGATGGGCGCAGATGGCATACTCGCTTCGGGTCAGGTGCAGCGGTTCCTCCCCGCAGTAGACGGCCCGCTCCTCCAGATCGAAGTCCAGCCCGCCGCGGCGGATGCGGCTGCGGGGCGCCCGGGACTCCCGCCGCAGGTGAGCGGCCACCCTGGCCCTCAGCTCCGCGATGCGGAAGGGCTTGGACAGGTAGTCGTCCCCACCCAGCCCCAGGCCGGTGAGCACGTCGGCCTCCTCGGTCTTGGCGGTGAGAAAGAGAATGGGGCAGGCGGCCAGGGCGCGGATGCGGCGGCAGGTGGCAAAGCCGTCCTCCCCCGGCATCATCACGTCCAGGAGAATGCAGTCCGCCCAGCGGCAGTGGGCCTCGCTCACCGCCCCGCCGCGGTCGAGGAGGGAGACCTGGTGTCCGTCCCGCTCCAGGGCGGTTTTCAGCAGGGCGCGGAGATCCCCGTCGTCGTCCACCACCAGAATATGGGCCATGGATACCACCTCAGTTCAGCAGAAGATAGAGCCCCCACGACAGGGCGTAGAGGATGTAAATATGGGCGGGATAGAAGGCGTAGAACAGCCGCTTGTGGCCTCCGCCCCGCTGCCCATTATAGCACAGCATGAGGGGCGCGGCCAGGATGCCGTAGATCTCGTAGTACCGGGTGAAGAGCTGGCTCCAGGCGAAATCGGGCATCTGGGAGGCCATGAGGCCCATATACACCACCCCGTAAAGAAAATAGAACACGGCGAAGGCCAGTACCTGCCCCCTCCGGTTCCGGCGGAACAGGTAGAGCACCAGCCCCATGGCCAGCACCGGCCAACTGCTGTCCCCGGTGATGCCCCAGGCGGGGAGAACGGAGTAGGCCGCCAGGCCCACGGGGGTGGCCAGGGCGGGGACGGCCAGGGAGAGGGCGGAGGCCAGGAAGGGCCAGGCCAGGGGGAGAAGAAGCGCCGCCAGGCCCCGGACAATATGCCGCCGGCCCAGCCAGTCGATGCCCTGGAACATCACCATGAGAATCACAAAGGTGGTCATCATGCCGTTGGCGGGGTAGAACCCGTCGGGCCGCACCAGCACGTGGGCAAAGGCCATGAAGAAGAACAGGAGAGACATGGCGGTGGAGAGGACGTAGACCCTTGCGAAGTACCGCTTCCGGCTGTGGGTGTGGGTGAAGCCCTCCACCAGGCAGAACAGGAACAGGGGCGCGCCCAGCCGCCCCACCATACTGAACCACTCGGGGACGCACCCGGTAAAGCTGAAAAAGTAGTGAATGTGGTCCAGCACCATGGTGACCAGGGCGATCCATTTCAGCCCCGTCTCGGACAACCCCCGGGCGGGGGTGATATGATGTGTTTCCATTGCGGACAGCTCCTTTTTGTGGTCTGTCCACAGGATAGCAGGTAATTCTAAGGAATCTCTAAGGATATCGAAAAAGGCGGTCTTGACAGGGGAAGGGATGTATGGTAGGATAGCAGCCGGAACACGGGAATGAGGTTCTCCCGGGGCGCTGGCCCGAACCGCCGCTTGGCTGATGACTTCTGCAAGAGATTGCAGGGGGCATTGGCTTTTTTTCTGCCCTCTGGAGAGGAATGATTTGTTATGTTAACCAGTCTCGCCTATGTGCTGCTGCTGGGCATGGCCCTGGGGGCCATGCCCAGCAGGCTCCGCCTGCCGTCCCTGGTGGGGATGCTGCTGGCGGGGATTCTGCTGGGGCCCTGCGTACTTAACCTGCTCAGCCCATCCCTGTTAGGTATTTCCGCAGACCTGCGGCAGCTCGCCCTGGTGATCATCCTCACCCGGGCGGGCCTGTCCCTGGAGCTGGAGGATCTGCGCCGGGCCGGGCGGCCCGCCGTGCTGCTGTGCTTCGTGCCCGCTTCCTTTGAGGTGCTGGGCATGGTGCTGCTGGCTCCCCGGCTGCTGGGGGTGGACGTGTTGGACGCCGCCATTATGGGCGCAGTGGTGGGGGCGGTGTCCCCCGCGGTCATCGTTCCCCGGATGCTCAGGCTGATGGAGGAGGGCTATGGCGCAGACAAGGGCATCCCCCAGATGATTCTCGCCGGGGCCTCGGTGGACGATGTGTTCATCATCGTCCTCTTTACCTCCTTTACCGGCATGGCTCAGGGAGGCAGCTTTTCCCCTGCGGTCCTGGCGGGGGTGCCGGTATCCATTGTGCTGGGTGGGGCGGCGGGCCTGGGGCTGGGATACGTCCTGGCTAAATGCTTCACCCGCTTCCACCTGCGGGACTCGGCCAAGGTGGTGGTGCTGCTGGCGCTGGCTTTCCTGCTGGTTGCCCTGGAGGACGCGGCGGAGGGGGTGGTCCCCTTCTCCGGGCTGCTGGCTGTTCTGGGGACGGGCCTGGGCCTGCGCCGTTGGCGGAGGCCGGCGGCGGAGCGGCTCACTGCCAAGTTCGGTAAGCTGTGGGTGGCGGCCGAGGTGATGCTTTTTGTCCTGGTGGGGGCCGAGGTGGACATCGGCTACGCCGCGGCGGCAGGGCTGGCCGCCGTGGCCACGGTGCTGGGGGTGCTGTGTTTCCGGGCCGTGGGGGTGCTCCTCTGCGTGGCGGGGAGCCGCCTGAGCGGACGGGAGCGGCTGTTTGCCGTGCTGGCCTATCTGCCCAAAGCTACAGTGCAGGCCGCCATCGGCGGTGTCCCTCTGGCCATGGGCCTGGCCTGTGGGCAGGTGGTGCTCACCGTGGCGGTAGTCGCTATCCTGGTCACTGCCCCCTTGGGGGCCCTGGCCATCGACCTGAGCTTCCGGCGCCTGCTGCGCCGGGACAGGGGATAGAGAACAGCAAGGGGGGGGGGGGGGGGGGGGGGGGGGGGGGGG